>JAIRML010000069.1 GCA_031258665.1 Oscillospiraceae bacterium
AAGACAAGGAGGAAGATGAAGATGGATATTTTCCAAAAGTGCTTCGATTTTACCCGCGCTGAGGAGACGAAAGCCGCCGGGCTGTATCCCTATTTTCATGAGATCACATCGCGCCAGCATGCCGAGGTGATGATAGACGGCCGGCGCACCGTGATGCTCGGTTCCAACAATTATCTGGGTCTTACCAGTGATGACAGGGTCATCGCGGCCGCGCAGGCGGCGTTGGATACCTTCGGGTCCGGCTGCTCCGGGTCCCGTTACCTCAACGGGACGCTCTCCCTCCACAACGAAATGGAGCGGCAGCTCGCCGAATTCTTCGGCAAGGAGGCGGCCATGAGCTTTTCCACCGGGTTTCAGACCAACCTCGGCATCCTGGCCGGCATCTGCTCATACCACGACAACCTCTACATGGACCGGATGAATCACGCCTCCTTGGTCGACGGCGCGCGGCTGAGTTTCGGCAAGACGCTCAAGTACCGCCACAACGACATGGAGGAGCTTGAGGGCCTGCTCGCCCGCTGCCCGGAGGACAGAGGAAAGCTGATTGTCGTGGACGGCGTCTTCTCGATGGAGGGCGACCTGGCCGACTTGCCCAATATCGTGCGCCTGGCCCGCCAGTACGGGGCGCGTGTCCTTGTGGATGACTCCCACGGCGCCGGCGTCATGGGCAAGACAGGGAGGGGCTGCGGTGAGCATTTCGGTCTCATGGACGAGATCGACCTGTACATGGGTACATTCAGCAAGTCCTTTGCCAGCCTCGGCGGTTTTGTGGCCGGCAAGACAAAGGTCATCGAGTACTTAAAGCACCACTCCCGGCCGTTTATCTTCAGCGCCTCCATGCCGCCGTCCAATGTGGGCGCCGTGATCGAGGCGCTACGGATCCTGAAGGCCGAGCCGGAACGTGTGGCCCGTCTCAACGGGAGCGCGGACTACATGCGCCGGGAATTGAGCCGTCTCGGGTTGCCCATCGGCGCCTCGGTGGCGCCCATCATTCCGATTTTGACCTATTTCGATGAGCGCACCTTCCGCATCACGCGCGCGCTGTTGGAGCGCGGGGTATATGTGAACCCGGTGGTGTCGCCCGCCGTCCCCGTGGGCGAGTCGCTCGTGCGTACCAGCTACACGGCCACCCACACGCGGGAGCAGCTTGACTACGCGCTGGAGCAGTTCGAGCATGTATTGCTGCGGGAGTTTCCGATCTCCGAGGAGGAACTCGCCGCGGCGCGCGCGGCGGAGGAGCACGCGGAACATTGAAAAGGGAAGTCCGCTCACGTGGGCTGCCCCCGCAACTCACAACTCAAATTCCTGTTTTTTGCTGTCGCGAAGCGGCAGCAAGGCGCTAAAGAATGCCGGGCAATCTACCGATATTAGGGGTGATATGACGCCGGAAGGGTCCCGCGCGGCGGCGTTTTGGCACACTATGTTTTTGCGGTTTCCGCAAGATATAGTGGTGTGGCGGCGCGCTGTCGGTGGGACGATACACTGAGGAGGCGAGGGATTTGGCGCAGATAGCCCCCACCAGCACAGAGATCCTGCTGGAGAGCGGGACCAACGAGTTGGAGATCATGGAATTTACCATCGCCGGCAACATCTTTGGCATCAACGTGGCCAAGGTCACAGAGATCATGAAGTACGCGCCTGTCAAACCCATGCCGAATTCGCACCCGGACGTGGAGGGCGTGTTCAAACCGCGCAACATGATCATCACGGTGATCGACCTCGCCTCTTACATGAAGCTGTCGCACCGCGACGATTTCGAGCGGGACATGTTCATCATCACAAACTTCAACAAGATGAACGTGGCTTTTCACGTCCACACGGTCGAGGGGATCCACCGCATCTCGTGGAACGAGATTGAAAAACCGGACAGCACGATCTATGGCGGCCAGGAGGGGCTTGCCACCGGCATCGCCAAGTTCCACGACCGGCTGATCACCATCATCGACTTTGAGAAGATCGTGTTCGACATCAGCCCTCAGTCCGGCATCCAGATGACGGAGGTCCAGCGCCTGGGCCCGCGGGAGCGCAGCGAGAAGCCGATCATCATGGCCGAGGACTCGGCACTGCTGCAGAAGATGATGCTGGAGGCGTTGGACGTGGCGGGTTACTCGAATGTCATGGCCTTTGCCAACGGTCAGGAGGCTTGGGATGCGCTTCAGGCGCTGAAGGCGCAGGATGGGCCCATCGAATCGAAGGTGAACTGCGTGATCACCGACATTGAGATGCCGAAGATGGACGGTCACCGGCTCACAAAACTCATCAAAGAAGACAGCGAACTCAGCCGGATCCCGGTCATCATCTTCTCGTCCCTCATCGACGAGGCCATGCGGCTCAAAGGGGAGGAACTGGGCGCGAACGCACAGCTTTCTAAGCCGGAGATCGGAAACCTCGTTGCCACCGTGGACGAATGGATCCTCTGACACGCTGAGACAGCCAACGTGGGTTGCCTCTGCAACCCACAATCCAAATTCTTCTTTTTTGTTGCCGCTTTGCGGCAACAAGGTACCAAAACAACCAATGGCCCGCTCTTCCACATAGGAGAGCGGGCTTTGTTTTTTGCCCGTGCCCGCACAGAGGGGCAGGGTTTTTGGAGTGTGCCGCGGGAATTGACTTTTCCCGCCCGGCAATGATATGATAGTGACGCGCGATGCGAAGAGAAAATGACCGGTTGCAATTCCAGAAAAGATCCGGCGCGGCGCCGCGCGAAGTTGTGAGAGACACTCTGTTGTCAGAGGGGTGTCAGAGGAGGTTTTTGCTTGAATTTTTTGCACCGATGGGCCGCGTTGTTAGGTGTGGCAGTGCTTTTGTACACATCCGCCCCTGTGGCGCGGATGACGGAAAATCCCGGCCCGGCGGCCACGGCCGGTGAGGGGACAATGGAGAGCCAGGCCGCGTTGGAAGCGGAGGCACAGGCGCCGGATCCGGGGGCGGCGCTGGCCGCCCTCTACAGCGACGCGGGCCAGATTGCCGATTGGGCGCTCCAGCCGGTGCTGAACGCCTATGAGGCGGGTCTTCTGGTCGGGTCGGGGGGGCGTTTTCGGCCGCTGGCCCCGGTGACGCGGGCGGAGCTGGCCACGATCCTCTCCCGCCTGGACGAGACATTGACGCGAAGCGCCGTCGCGCTCGGCGATGTGCCGGAGGGGGCCTGGTACCGGGACGACGCTGTCTATGCGGTGGAGGCGGGCCTGCTGGACGCGCCGGGCGGCACATTGCGGCCGCAACACGCCGCCACCCGTGAAGAGGTGGCCGCCGCTGTCTCACGCCTTTACGCGCTCGACACCAAGACCGCGCAGGAAGCCCTGGCGGCCGGTGCCTTTGCCATTGAGGATCTCACGTGGGCCGTTGCTGCCTATCGGCCCTGCATCGCCGCCGTATTCCACGAGGGTATCATGGTGGGCCATGGTGCCAACTTCCGGCCGAAGGCCTCCATCACCCGGCAAGAGATGGCGAAGGTCTTGGGCGCACTGCTCACATGAGGCGCGAGAGCGTGGCGCGCGCTGCCCACCTCACGCTACTGCTGCTCGTCTGTGTCATCTTTGGGTACAGCTTCATCGTCACCAAAGATCTGCTCGCGCAGGGGTTTCCGCTGTTTCTGCTGCTGGGCTTTCGCTTTTCGCTCGGCGGTGCGCTCCTGTTGGGGCTGCGGCCATGCCGGGCGCTTGGCGGGCAGACCCGGTTTCAGCGCGGCGAGCTCCGTTGCGGCGCGCTGCTGGGGGCTGTCACATTCGTGGCGTATGTTTTTCAGACAATCGGAACGGGTCTCACCACCCCGGCGAAGAATGGGCTCTTCACCGGCCTCTATGTGATCTTTGTGCCTCTGCTGCTGATGGCAG
>JAIRML010000125.1 GCA_031258665.1 Oscillospiraceae bacterium
TCTCCGGCGTCTTGCGTATAATAGAGGGAACCGGAGCGCCTGCGCCGGATCTTTTGAAATCGTATGGTTCGCGTGTCAGACGCGCTTTTGACTGAACCATCGTTTGAGGTGAAGCATGACTCTTTCGTTTGACGCATATTTGCGCACGCTCCGAGGCGTTTCTGTGGCGGTGCTCGGCATCGGCGTCAGCAACACGCCGCTCATCCGCCTGCTGGCGGGCGCCGGCGCGTGTGTGACCGCCTGCGACCGCAAAGAGCGCGCGGCGCTGGGGCCCGCCGCGGACGAGCTCGCGGTGCTGGGTGTCGGCTTGCGCTGCGGCCCCGACTATCTGGACCATCTCACACAGCGGCGCATCTACCGCACGCCGGGGATGCGCCCCGATCTGCCGGCGCTGAACGCCGCCCGCGCGGGCGGCGCCGTTGTCACCTCGGAGATGGAGGACTTTCTGTCTGTCTGCCCCTGCCCCGTCATCGGCGTGACCGGCAGCGACGGAAAGACGACGACCGCCTCACTGATCGCGGAGATGCTTCACGCCGAGGGCGTGACAGTCCATTTGGGCGGGAACATCGGGCGGCCGCTGCTTGCCGACGCCGGCCGCATGGCCCCGGGGGACACGGCCGTGCTGGAGCTGTCGTCTTTTCAACTGATGACCCTGCCCACGAGCCCCGCCACGGCGGTGATCACCAATGTGACGCCGAACCATCTCGACGTCCACCTCTCAATGGAGGAGTATGTACAGGCCAAGGAAAACATCTTTCGCCACCAGGACAAAAATGGGCTGGTCGTTTTAAACGCCGACTGCGCGCGCACGCGGGCCATGGCCGGGGCGGCCCCGGGGCGGACGCGCCTCTTCTCCCGAACCGCGCCGCTGCCGGAGGGCGTGTCGCTGGATGGCGGCGCGCTCGTTGTCCGGGAGGACGGTCGGTGTGAACGTTTGTTTGACGCGCGGGAGATCCGCCTGCCCGGGGCGCACAATGTGGAAAATTATCTGGCGGCCTGCGCCGCGCTGTACAGGCGCGTGCGCCCGGAGACCATGGCGCGGGTCGCTCGGGATTTTGCCGGTGTACCGCACCGGATCGAGTTTGTCGCGGACGTCGGCGGCGTGCGCTGTTACAATGACTCCATCGCCTCCAGCCCCACCCGGACACTGGCTGGGCTGCGCGCCTTTGCGCAAAAGGTGATCCTCATCGCGGGTGGGTACGACAAACACATCCCGTTTGACGACCTGGGGCCGGCGGCGGCGGCACACGTGAAGTCACTCATCCTCATCGGCGCCACAGCGGGCGCGATCCGCGCCGCCGTGGCGGGCGTACCCGGCGCGCCGCCCATCGCTGACGCAGGGGAACTCGCGCGGGCGGTGGACATGGCGTTTGCGCAGGCGGAGCCGGGCGACGTCATTCTGCTCTCGCCCGCGTGCGCTTCGTTCGATCAATTCCCCAATTTCGAAGCGCGCGGGCGCCGTTTTCAGGAGCTGGTGTTCGCCCGGGCCACGACCCACCGGACGGGAATGGAGGGACCCGCATGACAGATCTTCTCGCGGCGCTCTCGGCGCTCACCGGTCCGCCGGGACCGGCCGGGCGGGAAACCATGGCCGTGCGCGGCGCCGCGGCGCTGCTGGCCCCGCTGGTGGACAGCGTGGAGACCGACAGACTTGGCAACTTGATCGGCCGAAAACGTTTTGGCCGTCCGGGCGCGCCCCTGCTGCTGCTGGACGCCCATCTGGACGAGGTCGGCTTTGTGGTCACGGGCCGTACGCAAGGTTTCCTGCATTTTCGCACGGTGGGCGGCATCGACCCGCGCGTCCTGCCCAATCAGGCCGTGCGCCTGCTGGGCGACCCGCCCGGTCCCGGGCTCATCACCTGTTCGCCGCCCCATTTGCAGAGCGCGGACGATGTGCGCACGACACCGGCGCAGGATCTGTTCATCGACACCGGCCTTGCGGAGGCCGAGGCGGCGCGCCGCTTTCCGGCGGGCACATTCGGTGTCTTTGAGGCGGACTGTTTCTCGCTCGGCGGCGGGCAGTGCGTCGGCCGCGCCTTGGACGACCGAGCCGGCTTTGCCGTGCTGTTGCGCGCGCTGGCCCTGTTGGGAGATGCCCCGTGCGCCGCGGACCTCGCCGTGTGCGGCAGCGTGCAAGAGGAGGCGGGGTTTCAGGGCGCGCGCGCGGCGGCCTTCGGCCTGCGGCCGGATGTCTGTATCGCAGTGGACGTGACACATGCACACACGCCGGACGCCCCGCACACGCGCACATTCGCGCCCGGCGGCGGGCCGTGTATCGGCGCGGGGCCAAACTGCGACCGGCGCCTGACGGCGGCACTGACCGCGCTGGCGCGGGCGCGGGAGATCCCCTTTCAGATTGAGGCGATGGAGGGCTCCAGCGGTACGAACGGATGGGTGCTGCAAATCGCCGGCGCGGGCGCCGCGACGGCCGTGCTGTCGATACCGCTCAAGTACATGCACACCCCCGTCGAGACGCTCCGCCTGGACGATCTGGAGAATACCGCGCGCCTCCTCAGCGCATTCCTCTCGTCCCCGGAACTGACAGACTGCCTGCCGGCCGGCGCGGGGCCGCGGGTAAAACCAATAGAACGCGCCGGGCAGGCGTGAGGTGAGAACATGCTTTCATTGGTCAAGACACTCTGCGCGCTAAACGGCGTCTCCGGCTGGGAGGACGAGGTGCGCGACGCGATCCGCCGGCGGGTCGCCGCCCACGCCGATGAGATCCGCGAAGACGCGCTCGGCAACCTGATGGTCTTTCGGCGCGGGGCGCACCCGGACGGCCGGACGCTCATGCTCTGCGCCCACATGGACGAGGTGGGGTTTCTTGTCAAGCGGATCACCGACGAAGGGTACTTGCGCTTCGGCTGTATCGGCGGGTTCGACCGCCGTGTTCTCCCGGGGCGCCGTGTCTCGGTCGGGCCGGACAAATACCCGGGGGTTATCGGCCTCAAGGCCTACCACCTGCGCGACCGCGAGGGCGAAGAGAAGCCCCCGAAAGTCGAGGACCTTTACATCGATATCGGAGCAAGGGACCGGGCGGAGGCCGAGGCGATGGCCGTGCCGGGCGACGTATGCGCTTTTTACAGTCCGCCCGCGGATTTTGGGGCGGGGTTGGTCCGCGCCAAAGCGCTGGACGACCGGGCGGGCTGCGCCTGTCTGATCCAGCTCCTGACAGAGACGCGCCCGGCCCTCGACACCTGGACGGTGTTTACTGTCCAGGAGGAGGTCGGCGCCCGGGGCGCGCACGCGGCGGGCCAGGCCCTTTCTCCCAATTTCGCCGTGGTGGTGGAGAGCACCACAGCGGCTGAGCAGCCGGACCTGCCGCCGCACAAGCAGGTCTGCCATTTGGGTGGCGGCGCGGTCATCCCCGTCATGGACCGGGGCGCGGTATACGACGCGGCCCTGACGCGGCGGCTGATTGCGGCGGCTGAGGCCACCGGCGTTCCCTGGCAGTACAAAGAATTCTTGGCCGGCGGTACAGACGCGGGCGCGCTCCACCTCAGCCAATGCGGCGTGCCAACCGCCGCATTGGCCCTGCCGGTGCGTTACCTGCACAGCGCCCACTCCCTGGCGGACATCGCCGACCTCACACATCTCTACACCCTTTTGCGCGCATTTGTCGCGCAGCTGCCGGCACAGGCATGACACGCTTCACACGCCAACGCAGAGATGAAGTGTAAAATACTTCCAACATGGCTTGCCCCTGCAACCCATGACCCAAAATTCTTGTTTTTTGTTGCCGCTTCGCGGCCACAAGGTACTATTTACATCGACTTGCATCGATGACGAAAGGTGGCGGTTGTATGTGTATGACAGAGACGGCAGGGATGAGGGAGATCGCGAAGACCCTGCAGGCGCTGGCGGGCATCGTCGGGATATCGGGCGGCGAGGGCGATGTCGCCCGGGCGATTCTGGCGCTGGCGGCGCCTCACGCGGACGAGACCCGCATGGACGCGCTCGGCAATCTGATCGTCCGCCGGCGGGGGCCGGGTCCGCGTGTCATGTTGTCCGCCCGCATGGACACCGTCGGCCTGCTTGTCACACATGTCGACGCGGCCGGGTTCGCGCGCGTGGCCCCCGTGGGCGCACTGCCCCTCTCTCACGCACTGGGCCATGTGTTCGCACTCGCGGGCGGGAGGCGCGGCGTCCTGGCCCACGAGGGAAAGACCGCGCCGAAGGATGTCGCTTGGGAGCATTGCTACCTCGACTTCGGCGCGGGCGACCGCGCCGGTTCGGCCCGGGTGGGGGACCGCGCCGCTTTTGCCGCGGAGAGTTTTGTGGCGAACGGCCGGATCATCTCACCCGGTCTGAGCGGCCGCGCGGGCTGCGCGGTGCTGCTGCAAGTGCTGGCGCGGCCGCAGCCGCCGGCGTGCGATGTCTCCTTTGTGTTCACGGCGCAGGGGGTGCTCGGCGCACGCGGGGCGCGCACGGCGGCCTATGCGCTCGCGCCGGCGTGGGCCGTTTCCGTCGGCGTCTCCGAAGCCGGCGACACACCGGAAAGCGCTCACAAAAACGATGTGACACTGGGCGGCGGCGGCGCCCTCCGCGTGATGGACGACACGCTGATCACACCGGCTCCCCTGCTGCGCATCCTGGAGGACACCGCCCGGGCACATCAGATCCCCCTCCAGCGGGCCGTGCCGCCGCAGGGCGGCTCCGACGCCGGCGCCGTTCTCATCTCCCGGTCCGGCGTCCCCGCGAGCGCCGTCGACATCCCGGTCCGGTACATGCACACGGCGGCCGAAATGGCCGGTCTGTGCGACCTTGTGTCGTGCGCCGCCCTGATCACCGCTCTGCCGCTTGCGTTTTCTTCATCTGAAAATGGGGAAAATAGGGGAAATGATTTGACAAGGCGGCTTTAGGCGTGATATGATAACCACGAAACCGCAAAATCAATCCCGGAACGCAGAAAAAAGCATGGGTGCGGGTTCATACAATCGGGCGCTTCTCACAGCTGGGCACCTCCCATAACGCCGTGCTCGGCGTTGCATCCGGCAACAGTTTTTAGAGGCGTCCCATCACTCAACTCGACAGGAGGGGAGACAGTGGACTATTCGAACGATCCAAACAAGCAAAACAACCCCTACGGCAACCCCGAGCAGCCGCCCCAGCCGGGGCCGTCTTACCAGGAGCCGCCGCCCTATCAGGGCCAGCCTCCCTACCAAGGGCAGCCGCCGTATCAGCAGCCCCCCTACCAGAGTCAACCGCCTTACCAGGGGCAACCGCCTTACCAGGGGCAACCGCCCTATCAGGGGCAACCGCCCTATCAGGAGGCGCCGCCCTATCAGGGCCAGGCCTATCAGCCGCCTTATCAAGATCCGGGGGCCGCGTATCCGCCCGCCTATGGCGCTTCCCAAGCGGGCCAGGCGCCGGGGCATGGCGCGGGCGTCACCTCTCTGATCCTCGGCATCGTCGCCTTGGTCCTCGCCTGGGTCGGTTGGGTCAATATCATTGCCATCGTGATCTCCGTGATCGGTCTCATTCTGGCCATCAACGCGCGGAAACAAAACGCCGCCGTGGGCGCGCCGGGCGGCGTGGCCACAGCGGGCCTCATCTGCAATATCATCGCATTGGCGCTCTCCATCCTCGTCTTTGTGACCTGTACACTCTGCCTGGCCGCCATCGGCAGTTCCATCGATGAGATTCCTAATTTCTGGGATTATTATTGATTTTGCTGCAAAAATATAATGAACGAGGGCCTTTATACTGAATATTGTGTCATTGCCAAAGCAACGACACAAGCTTTTTTGCAGTGGAATCCTTATTAAATCCCAGATCCGACACCCCCACTGATCCGGCGGCACTCTTTTCGGTTTCTGCAAGCACCGGTTCCGTTCCGGACCATACTCCGGGCGGAACCGTGTTGTTTCTCCGCCAGTTTTGCGCGCCACAGCCGCGGGAGGAGGTACATATGCATCCATTTTTCTCCCTGTTTGGGCGTCAGATCTCATCTTATGGGCTCATGGCGGTCCTCGGCGGCGCGCTGGCGGGCGCCGTGGCGCTGCCGCGCTGCCGGCGGTTCGCCTTTCCGCGGGCAGACGCCGTGAATCTCTTTGCGCTGTGCATCGTGGGCGCGCTCGCGGGGGCCAAGCTGACATTCCTGCTCACGAACATCCCGCGGGCGGTGCGCCACTGGTCTCTTGTGGTCGCGCACCCGTGGGATTCTTTCCTCGCGCTGAGCGGCGGACTGGTCTTTTACGGCGGCGTCATCGGCGGCTTTCTGGCGGCCCTGTATTATCTTCGCCGGTTCCGGCTCAATTTCGCTGCGGCGGCCGATCTGTTCGCGCCCGCCATCCCCGCCGGGCACATGCTGGGCCGGGTGGGGTGTTTTTTGGGCGGTTGCTGCTATGGCGTGGAGTCGTCATGGGGGCCTGTCTTCACCCACGCCCCGCTGTCCGAGGCCAACGGTGTGCCGCGCCTGCCGGTGCAGCTCTTCGAGGCCGCCGGCAACCTGCTGATCTGTCTGATCCTGCTGTGGTATGAGCGCCGGCCGCACACCCCGGGGCACACACTGGCGCTGTATCTTCTGCTTTACGCGCCGCTGCGGTTCATTCTGGAATTTTTCCGCGGCGATGCCGCCCGCGGTTTTGTCCTTGGGGTGTCCACGTCCCAGTGGATCAGCGCATTGCTCTTCGCGGCGGGTCTTCTCTGGCTGTCGCGGTGCGCCCGGCCGCTTTTTGCACAGTTCGGGCCGCGCTAAAAAGTGCTAACGCTCGTATATTGCGCCCAATTCTGACGAATACTAGGGACTGTCTGCATTCCGTTTTGACACGGCTCTCGGCCGCGCACCCGGTGTACCGGGCGCTGCGACATGACGGACAACTCGGCCGGCGGCCCATCCGTCCGGCCGGCGCGCGGACGATAAACAACATCAGGAGGGTTCCGGATCGTGAAAGCCACAGGCATCGTCAGACGCATAGACGACTTGGGGCGGGTGGTGATCCCCAAGGAAATCCGCAGAACCATGCGCATCCGTGAGGGCGACCCGTTGGAGATCTATACCGATAAAGAGGGCGGCGTCATCTTCCGAAAATATTCCCCGATGGGGGAACTGTCCGATTTTGCCGCGCAGGTCTGTGAGACGCTGCACAAGATCGGAGGGTTTATGAGCGCCGTCACCGACAGGGATACGGTGGTCGCCGTGTCCGGGCCGGCCAAGCGCGAGATGGTGGACAAACGCCTGAGCGAGGGCGTGGAACAGATTATGGAGGAGCGTCAGCTCTACCGCTGCCAGCAGGGGGACATCAAGGTGCCGGTCCTCGATGGGCATGAAAAGTACCATGTGGGCGTCGCGGCTCCGATCTTGGCGGAGGGTGATGTGTCCGGCTGTGTGCTGCTCTTGGTCCCGGCGGGTGACACACCGGTCCTCATGGGAGAGACAGAATCTAAGCTTGCCCAGGTCTCGGCGGGTTTTTTGGGCCGGCAGATGGAAGTGTAGGTGAAATCTTTTGACTTTTACCCCGGCTGCTGGTACAATATTGAGGGCGAGTAAGCCGGGCAGTCGCGTGCGCAGCGCCGAAAGGCCGCGCACGAGGAAAGTCCGAGCTCCATAGGGCAAGGATAACGGGTAACGCCCGCCGGAGGCGACTCCAGGAATAGTGCAACAGAGATATACCGCCCGGTAGTTGCTGGCGAGACATCGCGTAACGTCTGGGTAAGGGTGGAAAGGCGAGGTAAGAGCTCACCGGCGCCCGGGAGACCGGGCGACCCTGTAAACTCTATCCGGAGCAACACCGCTCAGTGGGACACAAGGCTGGCCCGGCCGTCCCCACAGGTGGCTGGAGCCATGTGGCAACGCATGGCCTAGATAGATGACTGTTCAAGACAGAACTCGGCTTACAGACTTACTCGCCGGCCGCGCGCGGGGGGCTTTTGTCCCCCGCGCGCGGTGTCAAATCGCCGCCGCAACAGCCGGCGCACGGACCGTGCGCCGGCAGAGAGAGGGTGACGCGTCTGCTTTCTTGGGAAGCCTTGGAGTCCTCGGTGCGGGGCTGCGCGCGCTGCGCGCTGGCGGAGACCAGGCAAAATGTCGTCTTTGGCGTGGGCCGGCGGGACACCGGCGTGATGTTCATCGGGGAGGGTCCCGGGCAGCAGGAGGACCTCACCGGTGAACCCTTTGTGGGCCGGGCGGGCAAG
Source organism: Oscillospiraceae bacterium (assembly GCA_031258665.1). Lineage (GTDB taxonomy): Bacteria > Bacillota > Clostridia > Oscillospirales > UBA929 > JAIRTA01. The sequence goes on from JAIRML010000125.1 coordinate 8,137, forward strand.
CTGCTCGACGATATGCTGACGGTCATCGGGCTCGACCGCACGCGCGTCTATATCGCCAACATCGTCAAGTGCCGCCCGCCGGGAAACCGCGATCCGCTCGGGGTGGAGCAGGACGCCTGCATCGGCTGGCTGCGCAACCAGGTCGCGCTGATTCACCCCAAAATCATCGTCTGTCTGGGGCGTATCGCGGCCATGCGCATCATCAAAGAGGATTTTAAGATCACCCGCGAACACGGTGTGATTTTTCCGCGCGGCGACTATCGGCTCATGGCCACCTTCCACCCCTCGTTTCTGCTGCGCGACCCGCGCCGGCGCCCGGAGGCCTTTGACGACCTGAAGATCTTGGAGGCCGCCATCTTGGAGTGCTGCCCCGAAACGCTGGTGTAAACCCGACAGAGTGAACCCTCGATGGTACTTTGTTGCCGCGAAGCGGCAACAAAAAAACAGAAATCTGGGTTGTGGGTTGCAGGTGCAACCCACGTGGGTGCCTTGTTGCCGCGAAGCGGCAGCAAAAAACAAGAATATGCCCGACCTTCGCGCAGTGCGGGGCCGGGCTTTTTGCCGCGCAGTGCGGGGCCATCTCCCTCACCACGGCTCTCCGGGGCGCATAAGATAGGGTAAATGTCAGGAATTATGGAGGGAACATCATGTCGACAGAATTCTTTTTGGGCGCCAACACCCCGGCAGGGTTTTACTCATTATACGACGGGCTCATCGACCTGGATACCGCACGGGAGGTCATTGTGCTCAAAGGGAGCCCCGGCTGCGGGAAATCCACTTTCATGCGCCGCGTCGGCGCGCTGGTGGCCGCCGCCGGCCACAGCGTCGAATCCATTCTCTGCTCCTCCGACCCCGACTCGCTGGACGGCGTGATTTTCCCCGGCCTAAAGGCCGCCGTCGTCGACGGCACCGCGCCCCATGTGGTGGAGCCCGTTTTCCCGTTGGCGGTCGAGCGCTACTGCAACCTGGGCGCACACTGTGACATCGGCGCCGTCAAAGCGCACCGGGCGGACATCCAGCGGTTGATCCGCGCGATCCGCCCGTGTTACGCGCGCGCCACCCGCTGCCTATCCGCCGCGCGCGCACTGGAAGACGACATGTTCAATTGCGTGTTGAGCGGCGCGGCACTGGACACACTGGCGCGCCGCGCGCGGGGGATCATAAGCCGGGAGATCAGACCCGGGTCCGGCGCGGCGCTCACAAAACGTTTCCTCAGCGCCATCACGCCGCGTGGTCTGCTCTGCCGCTACGAGACGGCACACGCCCTCTGCCCGCGCCTCTACGAATTGAACGACGACTACGGGCTGGCGCATATGATACTCTCCCCCATTCTGGAAGCGGCGCTCGCCGCCGGGCAGGAGGCCATCGCCTGCTACAGCCCGATGAACCCGGCTCATCAGCTCGAGCATGTGCTGCTCCCCGGACTGGGGGTCGGCTTTGTCTCCTCCGGGCGTCTGCACGCCCACGAGGGCAAGCCCTTCCGCCGCCTGCGACTAAACGCCTGCCTGGACCCGGAGCCGCTACGCCGCCTGCGCGTCCGCCTGCGCTTCTTGCACAAAACCGAGCGCGCCCTGCTGGGCGAAGCGGTGGATGCGCTGGCCGAGGCCAAGCGTATCCACGACGAACTGGAGGACTGCTACCGCCCCCACATGGACTTCGCCTCCGTCAACCGCCGCGCCGACCAAATCGCCGCCTGTCTCCTGCAGGAAGCCTAGGGCTCTGCCGCAGGGCACAGCGCCCGGCGCGTGCCCTGCGGTGTTGGCTGACGTTATTGCGCAGCAACATACACTTCAAAAACACGTTTTTTCAAGGCGAGAAACATCTCCAGCGACTGCTTATCGCGGACAAAAACCTCATTTTCCATCATCTGCCCGTATGTGGGGCCCAGGATAGAATCGTATTCGTTTGAATTCGGAATTACATTTTCTACATCGGCGAAATTAAAATACGGTATTCTGTATGCCGCTCCATATGTCGGATCTATGTAATAATATAAATTGCCGTCCTCTTTCCAGCCGACAGGCCTCTCCCACTCTTGCATAAAGACTAAGTAATCGTCTCCCTGTTGCATGAAATTAACCGTGCCGAAGGACAATGCTTTCACTTCCGCATCAAAATATGAGATGAAAATGTACCGGACCGTCTTTCCGACAAGGGATGCGTCGCCTTTATATACATCCTGCACCGTGCATTCCATCAATGTGACATTATAATGCTGCCACATGCGCCCTGTGGCGGTTGCCTTGACAACCACGGGCATATCGTCATATGATTGAAGAAACAATTCCGCATCAGAAAGAGAAACGGCATACAGCGCATTGTAAAGATTATAATCCGCAACCATTGAAAAATCATCAGGTATGTCTTTCGTCACATCTGTGTGCGTCGTTTTTGCGCCAATATTGACGATGGCAACAACCAACAGAATGATTAACCAGGTGAGAATCCATCTTTTCATATTGCGCCGCTCCCCTGTATATACTCTTCCCGGTGAATGATTTCGGATATGTGTCCTCCATCCATGCGAAAAATTACATCACACAGCAAATCAATATCCTCACGGCTGTGGCTGGCGATTAAAATGGTCGCACTGCGCGCTTTTTCTTCCTGCAAAATGGACCGAATGAGCTCTACACCATCTTGGTCAAGTGCATTCGTCGGCTCATCCAATACCAAAAGATCGGGAGATTCCATCAACGCTTGCGCCAAAACAATGCGTTGCTTCATGCCCAAAGAGTATTTGCGTACAGGGCGCTTATCTTCAGGGTCCAAGCCCACACGGACAATGGCGGCCCTTATCTGTTCGTCCGTGAGTGTGTTTTTGATTTTCGACAACATTCGTAAATTTTTGAACCCCGTAAATTCTGGCAGGAGGCCAATATTTTCGATCACCAGACCGATGTTTTGCGGAAATGACAGATCCCGCCCCAGCAGCTTTCCCTGGACCCAAACTTCTCCGGAAGTGGGATGGATCAGCCCGCTGACAGCGCGAAACAGCATTGTTTTACCCGCGCCGTTTCGTCCTATAAAACCGTAAATATGCGCGGCAGGAAGCGAAAAACTGATGTCGCTCAGCACCGCTTTCCCGTTGAGTATTTTGGTAAGATTTTTAACTTCTAAAAAATTCATTGTAAAATCAACCTTTCTGTACCGCTAACGACTCTCCTCGTCCACCAAAGAGATGTCCCGTTTCCGCAGGAAAAACCAGCCGGACAGGACCGCAACGAGCGCAAATATCGGCAAAAGAACCACGCAAAATTCCCATTTTGGCAGATTGTCTATGACAAAGGCAGTGCCGCGGTGTTGGTATTCGTAAAGGGCAAACGAAGGCGGGGATGTGTGCCAGTTCGGAATCACGGAAGAAAAAGGATTCAACCAAAAGAGGAGAGACAATGGAAAGGGGAAAACATAATTGGTATTTTGCCGGCTGTCTTTATATCCCCAGCTGGCTCCCGACATCTGTGTATTGATGACAGTATAAGAAATGAGCGGCAGAAAAATGAGCGCCAGCACAGCGACATAAACCAATACGAGACCGACCGTACCCCCAAAACGGATGGAGAGAAGATTGACAGCCATCGCGATCAAAAAAAGCAGCAGAGTGGCACAAAATAAATTATATAGCAACAGAAAAACCGCGATGCCTGAAACATGCATGGGTTCCGCGCCGCCGGTGACAGCAAAAGCGAGCAGCGCGAGTGTCCCGATATAGAGCAGCGAGGAAAAGAACGCGCAAACCAACAGCTGCCCCGTCTGCTTTGCATACCACACACTGATTTTCCCACGGCGGACAAAGCCATACACGCCTGTAATGGAAAAATCATTGGCCATTTGCCGTGAGAACGCGACCCCGAAAACCCATATAAAAGAAAATGCCCAAACGACATTGGGCAATCCAGCCATAGCGGGGTACACAGTCGGCACAAAAGCCATCGTAAAAAGATTCACAAAACCTGTTTTGTCCATCAGTTCGGGAATCGCTAAAAGGCTGGTCGGCAAGATGGAGTTGAAAAATGAAAAACACGCCAAAGGGACGGCAAACAAGATAAACAGATAAACCCTTCTCATCGTTTCACTCCTAATCCAAGAAGTCTTTGCTTTGCTTCAGCCGGGCCAGAGATGTTCCCACATAGATCAATACCGTCATGAGAACGAAAACATACCAAAACGGGTGCCATGTATCGAGAGGATGAAACGCCCCCGCCATCACATAGTGCCTATAGGAAAGGTGGACAGTCAACGCCTTGCCCCTAGAAGTCGCAACGGTTTCGACGATCATCTCCAGCCAATTCAAAAGGATGGTGAAGAGGAAAAAAGGAGCCAAAACCAACAGCTTTGATTTGCGGACAAATAAAGAGATGCCGCCGGCGAAAACCGAGGCGACACCGGCAAAAAGGCTGTACAGAAAAGCATAAAAGAGGTCGTATAAATAGGGCGACAAGTAGAACAAACCCGGAAAATCATGAGAATCCGTATAACGGTACGCCATTCCGTCGAGGGATCGCGCAAACCAGCCAAACAAGGATTGATTGTCGAAACTGCGGTCGCCCTCCAGCGGAAAGCCAAGCACATGCAACAGGAGACCGATGCAGAGCGGCGCGAAAAAGACGAAGAAAGTCCCGAGAAATCCAGTCGTCAGTTTGGCGCTTGCGTAGTGTTTGGCAGAAGAACGCGTATACAACAGCGCGGGCAGCCCCAAGCGCCGGTCGTCCACGGCAGAGGTGGCAAACACCATCGACACAATGACGGGCATAATCAGGATAATAATCTCCGAAAAATGAAATTCAGTTGGTAGATAACCCATAAAGAAAAAGTGCGCCGGAGGAATGAGCTGATTGTCCCAACCCCAATAGGAGACGACATAATAGAGATTAAAAAAGAGGCAGCAGCCCATCACAATGCCAAAACTGACTTTGAATTCCCTGCGGTGTACCATCTGTAAGAGTTGATATCGAATCATACGCAAAAACATTACATGGCCTCCTGTGTTGAAAAAACCACCCGGGGCGCACAAAGTCGTTATGCGCCCCGGGTGAAACGGGATACTAAAACAACACCGCGTGTACCCTTGCGGTGTCCACCCTAATTAAAATTAACTGTTCCGTTAGTTATTGATCCCGTAGCAGTCGTCTGCGTCCTCCCATACATGAGGGCGGCTCCGTTGGCAAATCCACCGGGAGAATTCAATACAACCGGAGTGGTGCTCCCTTTAGGAACTACAACCCATGACGAGGTTGAGGTTGTAAACGGCGAATTAGGCGACGTGTTCTTCGCTTGTGCCTCTATTGTTGACGGACCACCCGCATAGTATAAAGTGGTGGTGGCGCTGCTTGTACTTTTCGTAGTCGAAACAATCAAACCGCCTGTACTTGAAGTCTGAGAGGGAAGATTTGCGGTACTAAAGTTGACCGTAGCTGCGCTGGAAAAGATCACCAAAGTGAGTGCGATGACAAACACACAAAAAAACAATTTCCCTTTTTTTATAAAAATACCTCCAAATTGTAATTTCTTCAGGAAAAGGGAAAATGTACAACCACAAGACGGCGCCATCTTTGGAATACACAGTTCCCTTATTC
>JAIRML010000181.1 GCA_031258665.1 Oscillospiraceae bacterium
GGCGCGCCGGGGGGCGGGGGGGGGTTTGGCGCGCCTTGTCGTTGTGTTTTTTTTTTTTGTCTGGATTTTGGCGCCGGTTGACAACCGCGGGGCGCGCTATTGACAACGGGCGCAAAATGCCATACCACCTGACCTTTGTACTCCCCCCCCTTTCTTGACAAACACACCACTGCGTGCTAAAATTTATGGTAAGGGGACGTGTATACAAATGGACGAGAACCAAAACGAACGCACCGATGCCGACGAACTTGGCTTCACACCCCCGCCGCTGGCCGACCCGGTGATCACCGCGATCTTTCAAGACGCGAGTGTCAGTGGGTTGGCGATGAAAAGTCTGTTGAACGCGAGTCTGGCGGACTCCGGCGACGCGCTGATCAGCGATGTCGTGACGGTGACACCGCAGCGGGTGCACACGGGCACGGGCGAGCGCGGTTATCGAATCGACGTTGAGGCGGTGACGGCCGCGGGCGAGATTGTGCTGTGCGACGTGCAGTTGCGGCCTTTTTCGGCGACGAACGAGCGGTCGCTGCTGTACGGCGAGCAGAGTCTGTCCGGAGGAGCGCGGCGCGGCGATACGCTCACCGTCGTGACGGCGAATCTGCCGCGCGTTATCGTGTTGAACATCCTCGATTTCGTTCTGCGGCCGTCCGGCAGAAATTTTCACCAAGTCGCGGAACTGACCTACCGCGAGGCCCCCCGCGAACGGGCGGTGGAACGGTTTGAGATACATCACCTTCAGCTGCCGGTGTTCCGGGAGTTGAAGCCGGATTTCAAAAGTCCTCTGCATTGCTGGCTGACGGCGATTTGCCGGGCGCAGGAGCAAAAGGTGTTTTTGAGAGAGGTGGTTGAAATGGACGCCGCGTTGAAAGCGTATTGCGAAGTGGACCCCGGCTTCGCGCAGTTTGTGGAGCGGCACGGTTATGTCGCCTCTCTGCCGCAGGTGCGCAAGGAATATAAGCTGTGGCAGATTGAACAGGTCGTGATAGGCGAGGAAAACGCAAGGATTCTGGCCAAGGGCAGAGCTGAGCGCGACATGGAGATTGCGCTGAAATTTTTTCGTAAGGCCAAGTCTGAATCTGACCATAGCCGCATCATGGAAAACCTTAGAGATTTAGACATTCAGGAGGAAATCATCGAGGCTGCCGGGAAACAAGCCAAGAGCGAACGGGCGGGGGTTCTCCGCGAAAAGAAATGCTCCGAGCCGGAACGGTAAGACCCGGCATCGAAGATCCCTGCATGTACTGACAGACCGCGCGAAGCACGCAAATTGTGGGGCCAAACGGCGGCGTTGACTTTTGCAAGTCAGCGCCGCTTTTTCATAGCCGTCCGGCTGACAACCAGGCGACTTTTTTCGCTGCTTTCCTTCCCGATGTCCGCGAGAGGGTGTCCCCTGCCCAATGGGCAGGGGACACCCTCTTTGTCACTTTTAGTACCTTGCCGCCGCGAAGCGGCAGCAAAAAACGAGAATTTAGGGTGTGGGTTACAAGTGCCACCCACGTTGGATCACTCCGCGGCCCCTTCGGCGGCCGGGGGTGTGAAGGCGAGGTAGAAACGGTGCAGCAGGGCGGCCAGTTCGGCGCGGGTGGCGGTGCCGCGCGGGTCCAGCGCGCCGCTCGCGCGGCCGCGCAACAGCTCCGCGCCCACCGCCCACGTGACGGACGCGCGGGCGTCCGTATAACCGGAGACAGACGCGGCGTCCGGGAACGCGTTCAGATCGCCCTGCGCGCTCACGTCGTACTGCTTGTACTGCGCGTACCGGTAGAGGATCGTCGCCACCTGCTCGCGCGTCACCTGACGGAGCGGCGCAAACAGATCGCCGCCCACGCCGTTCACAACGTCGTGCTCCGCCGCCCAGGCCACCGCCTGCGCGTAGTAGGCGCCTGTCTCCACATCGTCAAACGGCGCCGCCGCCTCGGGGGCGGGGGATCCCTCGATCCGCCACAACACCGTGACGATCATCCCGCGCTCGGTCGAGATGTCCGGCGAGAATTTGTTCGCGGAGGTGCCGTTCATCCAGCCGGCCTTGTAGGCGTACTCGATGTCCTCATAGCCCCAGTGCCCGCCCACGTCCGCAAACGGCGTCTCGTTGGGGGGTTCCGTCGTCGCGCCGTCGGCCGGAGTCCACTTGGCGTACAGGGTCAAGCTGGCCGTCACGGCGGCGCTGAAGTTGTAGGCGGTCGCCCCCGCCGCGTCCGTGTACCAGCCGTCAAAGACATAGCCCTCGCGCGTCGGGTCCGCGGGCTTTGCCGCCGCGCGGCCGCTTGTCACCGTCTGCGCCGCCACGGCGCTGCCGCCCTGGCTGTCGAAGGTCACCCGGTGGGTGGTGGTGACCGAGCTGCCGCCTCCGCCGCCGCCGGTGACAGTCCAGTTGGCCGTGAGCGTCACGTCCGCATAGAGTGGCTGCGCGGCGTCAAACGGCGTGGCGGGGCTGCTCACATACCAGTGGTTGAAGGTGGCGCTCGCGCGCGTCGGCGTCGGCAGCGGCGTCGTGAGCGCGCCGCCGTAGGGCACCTCTTGGGGCGCCACGGCGCTGCCGCCGTTTGCGTCGAATGTGACGGTGACAGATGTCTGTTTGGTGAAAAGCCAATCGGCCAGCGCGGCGAAGTCGTCCCCCTCCATGCAGAGGATCTCGACGTCGTGCGGCTTGACCGCCACGCCCTCCGAGGTGAGCGCATCGGTTTGATACTCTTTGAACCGGAACATCGGCGCGGCCTCTTCCAGCGCCTTGCCCGCCGCCGCCAAGATGGCGTCCCGCAGCGCATGGGACTGCGCGGTGCTGCTGTCGCCGACGCTGTGGATGATGGTGAACGGATTGCCCGCCAGTGTCGCCGCAAAGTCCTCATCGACCACGTCATCGGTCAAAAATTCCTGCGCGATCCCGCCCGAGAGCGAGACAGCCGCGGCAAAGAAGTCCGGGTACGCCGCGTAGGTGCGCTGGACGTTCTTGCCGCCCATCGATTTGCCGATCAGGTACACACGTCTGGCGTCGACGAGCCCCCGGTCGATCATCCGCCGGATCAGCGCGATGGACTGCTCTGTCGTCACCCATTGATTTTCAATGGCGGTGTTGCCTCCGGCCGCGATCTGCGTTGTGTACACGGGCGCCAGCACATAGGCCGGGTTCGCCGTCTGCGCCTCCGGCTCCGCGAAGGCCGCGGCCATCCGGTTCGCGTACAGGATGCCCTGGTCGCCGGAGCCGTGCAGTACCAGAACCAGCGGTTGGGGTTCGATGCCCTCCACATTGCTGCCATTGTATGTCACCGTGTCTTCCGGGGCATAGAGGTAGTAGTCAAATGCCCCCGCGTTCTTCGCGGAGACCTGCACGAAGTCGTCGGCCACTTGGGCCGTGGTGTCGCTGACTTTCTCACGGTCGATCACAATGTCGATGTTCCCGTCCGTGCTTTCCACCGCGAAATCCTTCACGTAGTAATATTTTTTGAACCCGCCGAATGTCTGGTCCACGCCGCTGGCCGGATCGTCGGGCGTCACGTAACCTTTGATCGGGCCCAGTGTGAGCGTCAGTTTGCCGCCGTCCACCGCGACAGCCGTGATGGCCGCCTCAAACGGGACCGTGGTGTCCGTCCGGTATTCGCCGTTGGGCAGCGGGCTGCTGCTGTAGTTGTATGTGCGGCCGGTGATCTTGGACCCCACGAAATCCTCCGGGTCGTCGATGTCTTCCAGCACATCCTCGTCGTCCACATAGATCTCAAGGGTGTCGATCGTGTGCCCCCGCGGCGGCGTGTGGGTGTTCACGCGGATGTAGTCGATGTTGCCGTTTGCGTCCGTCCCATGGATGCCGCCCCGTTTTTGGGCGAACATCCACGCGAAGTGCCGGGGGTCCTCCATGCTCATGATCTCATTGTCGTGCGGCTTCTCAATGCCGTGCGCGAGCATCTCCTCCGGCGTGTACTTCGTCAGTTTCGCCTTGTGGCTGCCGGCGGCCACCAAAGCGTCGTAGTAGCCTTGGCTGTGCACAGCCAGAGCATCCTTTTCGCCGACGATGAACCAGGCCGGCAGGTCCTTCAGATTCTCCGCCACCTCCGTGTACGCGCCGGCGGTATTTGTGCCGCACAGCGGCATCATGGCCGCGAAGAAATCCGAATATTTCTTGGCAATCTTGATCGTATTGCCGCCGCCCATCGATTTGCCCTCGATGTACACGCGGTCCGGGTCGACCAGACCGGCGTCGATCATGTCACGGATCAGCGCGATGGTCTTCTCGATGACCTCATCTTGCGCCGCGGTAGTGGTCACGGCCGCACTGCTCGGAAGCTGGGGATAGACCGGCGACAGGACATAAGCCGGGTTGTCCCCCTGCACGCCGGGTTCCGCCCACGCGAGCGCCACCCGGTTGGCCAGCGTCGACATGTGGTCCCCCGACCCGTGGTTCGAAAGCACCAGGGGCAGCGGGGGGCCGTCGGCGGCGCCCGGCGGGGTGTAGAGGAAGTAGTTGAACTCGGTCACGTCCGCGCCGCTCTTCGCCGTTTTGACATAGACAAATTCGTCCGCCGTCGGGGTGACAACCGTCACGGCGCTGTTGTCAAAGCCGCCGTAGGCGGTCGGCGTTTGGTGGTTCTCAAAGGAGAGCGCCGGCAGGGCGGCGCAGGTGAGGGTGTAGTCCTGCACATAGTACAGCTTGTAGTTCGCGCCGGCCGCCGTGTGGGGCGCCACCGAGATCGTCACGGTATCTTCCTCCACCGCGACGTCCGTCACCTCAAGCGCAAAAGAAGCGACATTGCTCTGCCGGTAGGCCATCGGGTCCGCGAAGTCCGCGCCCACAAAGCTGCCGGCCCAGTCGCTGGTGTGGCCTTCCAGGGTGAAGTCCGCCGCGGTGAGCGCCTCGTCCTCTAAAATCGCGGGGTCGTCCACCGTGATCACGATGGTTTCTATCTTCTGGCCGTCGCCGTGCACCGCGGCGTTCACCACAATGCTCGTCAGGCCGTCGGGCGCCGCCGGCCGCAGGCGCCAGCGCGCCGTGAACGCGGCGGAGCCGGTGATCTCAGCGGTGTCACCCGCGGCGTAGAGGCGGCCGTCGTGTCCGGACCAGGCGACCAGGTCGTAGCCCTCTCTGACCATCGCCGGCAGCGTCACCGTCCCGCCCTCCGTCGCGTAGGTCAGATCCTGGGCCGGGCCGCCCGCCGTGAGGTACCGCACCGGATGATTTTTTAGCCACTTCGCGTAGAGGACCGTGTCGGCCGTACCGACCACATCGCCGGCAAAATCCCAGGGCTCATCGCCATCCGGGTCGCGGTGCCAGCCGCCGAAGGTGTGGTCGGGTTTCACGGGCGCCGCCGGCGCGGCCACGGTCGCGCCCTCCGCCACCGCCACGGCCGGCACATGGGAACCGCCCCGGCTGTCGAAAGTCACACCGTACTGGCCCGCGCCGACAGCCGCCCAGTTCGCCACCAATTTGATATCCCCTATGACGGGGGCCGTGTCCGCGTCGAACGGCAGGCCGCCCGCCGTTTCCAGCGTCCACGATTGGAAGAGAGAACCCGCCTTGGTGGGCGGTGTGACGGCGGCGGCGCGGCCGCCCACGCGGACGGTCTGGGTGTCGACAGTGCCCACACCCCCGTTGACATCAAACGTGACGGCGGCCGTCGCGCTCG
>JAIRML010000275.1 GCA_031258665.1 Oscillospiraceae bacterium
CAAAAACGAGAATTTGGGATGTGGGTTGCGGGTGCAACCCACATCAGTGTATCACGCGGCGGCTGTTTTGGCAACCTTGTTATTTTCCCGGAATTTACACATTGATGACACGTCGGTGACATTCGCCGCGGCGGTGCTCACAGCCGGGCGCGCAGGGCCGCGCCCTGTTTCTCGTAGCCGGGTTTGCCGAGCAGCGCGAACATATTGGCCTTGTACGCTTCCACGCCGGGCTGGTCGAAGGGGTTGACGCCCAGCATCGTACCGGACAGGCCGCAGGAGAGCATAAAGAAGTGGAGCAGCGCGCCGAGGTGGTAGGCGTCCAGCTTTGGGACATGCACCACCACATTGGGCACGCCGCCGTCCACGTGGGCGAGATAGGTGCCCTCGAAAGCCCGGCGGTTGATGTCGAACAGCCGCATACCAGAGAGGAAGTTCAGCCCGTCCGCGTCCTCCGGGTCGAAGGGCACCGAGAGCAGGTCATCCGGCGTGTCGAAGACCACCACGGTCTCGAGCAGGTTGCGCAGCCCCTGCTGCATGTACTGCCCCATCGAGTGCAGGTCGGCCGTGAGGTCCAGCGTCACCGGCAGCAGCCCCCCCTGCTCCTTGCCCTCGCTCTCGCCAAAGAGCTGCTTCCACCACTCGCCGACAAAGCGAAAACACGGTTCGTAACAGGCCAGCACCTCCACCGTCTTGCCTGCGCGGTAGAGCAGAGTGCGCGCCGCGGCGTACTGCCAGGCGGGGTTGTCCGCCAGGGCGCGCGCGTCTAGGCGTTGCATCGCGTCACGCGCGCCCTTCAGCAGCGCGTCGGTGTCGACCCCCGCCGCCGCAATGGGCAGCAGGCCGACGGGTGTGAGGACGGAGAAGCGCCCGCCGATGCCGTCTGGGATCACAAAGGTTTCATATCGCTCCCGCTCGGCCAGGCCCCGCAGCGCGCCGCGGGCCTTGTCCGTCGTGGCGTAGATACGCCTCCGCGCGCCCTCCGGGCCGAAGCGGTCCTCCAGCAGCGTTTTCAAGAGGCGAAACGCGACGGCCGGTTCCGTGGTCGTGCCGGACTTGGAGATGACGTTTACCGAGAAGTCCCTGTCTCCGATGAGCGCGATGATCTCGCGCAGATAAGAGGCGCTCAGGTTGTTGCCGGCAAAGAAGATGTCCGGCGTGTCCTTTTGCTTCAGGTTGTAGTTCGGCGAGCCCAGGGCCTCGATGACCGCGCGCGCGCCCAGATAGGAACCGCCGATCCCTATGACGACCAGCGCCTTCGAGTCCGAGCGGATGCGGGCCGCGGCCGCCTTGAGGCGGTCATACTCCGCCCGGTCGTACGCGCCCGGCCAGGTGAGCCAGTCTGTGAACGCGGCGCCCAGCCCGGTGCGGGCGGCGAGTGTCTCGTGCGCGCCGGCCAGCTCCGGCGCCAGATCTGAAAAGGCGCGCTCCGACACCGCGTCGGACACACTCTTCCAATTGACAGTCAACATCATATCCCCTCTTTCGTCTCTTTTCCGCGTGGCGCCGCGCCTTTCCGCGTTTTTCGGCGGTCGCGGGCGCCGGACAGGACAAGAGGAATGACAAGGGCTGCCGGCCCCGATCATTCCTCTTTTTTTCGCGTCCGCAGGGGCCACAGCGTGGACCCCATGGAATCCCGGTTGACGGTTTTGGTCCCCTCGAGCAGCTCGCTGCGGAAAACCCGCACCTCCCGGGGCGCCTCCACACCAAGGCTCACGCGGTCGGCCTCCACGCTGAGCACCGTGATGAGGACATTGTCGCCCACCGAGATGGATTGATTACGCTTGCGGGTCAACACCAGCATCCGATGTCCCTCCTTCACACACAATCTTGCGGATCTCGTTGTAGATGGGCTGGCGCAGGCTGTAGTCGCCGCCCTCCAAGATGACCTGCTGCCCCGTGTTGTTTTTTGTGTTGATGAGAATCGGCGCCAGCAAGTTGGCGGTCATCTTCTTGAAATCCTGCGGGATGACCGCCACGGTGAGGACGAGTACATCCTCTGTCTCCTCGATGTCGAGATGTGTAAACACCGTCTCCGCGATCATCGGTTTGTAGTCGGAGAAGAGCTGGTAGGGGTTGATGACGGCCAGCGACACGTCCGGGTCGTCCAGCGATTGGAGCCAGTGGAAGGGCTTCGTATCCTCGGTCGACAGGAGCACAAAGCGCCGGAATGTCTCCAAGCCGGGCAGCCCTTCCTCAAAACAGATGACTTTTTGGTCGGAGATGGTGATGTCGCCAAAACGGGTCGTCGCGATTTGCATGGGAATTCCCCTCTCTGTACGGGTATCTCCAGACCTGGCCGCGCCGGCGGACCGCGGTCGGGGTCATCTTCCTTATTATATGCCCATTGGGCCCCAAACGGCAAGAAAAACATTTGGGCGCCACGCGCCGCCCCGTGCGCGAGTCTCCGGGCGGCCTCCGGGAAGCGCCGGGGGCATGTCAGCCGGACGCGTCCACATGTTCGCCCACGCCGGTCGCCACCGGGATGTCGAGATCCCGTGTCTCATCCAGCGTAATCTCGATGGAGGGGTAAGGGTTCATCCGGATCGAAACCTGGTGGGGAATAAACTCCACCTCGGACTCGAGCCACTCCCAGCTCGTCTCCAGCGCGTGGGGCGTCCACTGGATCCGCAGGGAGCCCGGGTCCACCATGATTTGCGGACGCACGGAGGGCATGGCCACCGCGCCAAACGAGCGCGTCCGAACGCCCCGGTCCCGCGCGAGGTCGCGGATGGGGGAGCCGCCCTCCTCAATGCGCAGGAAACGCAGTCCCTCCTGGACAATGGCGGAAATGGAGGAGAGACCCTCCGACAGGGAACGCCGGTAGAAGTCGTCCATCATAGAGAGGGAGCTGCGCAGCCCGGAGGAGGCGAAGCTCTCGGTCTGGTCGATGCGGACGCGGGGCATCTGTCGCTCGATGTTCATCTGGGCGGCGATCTGCCG
>JAIRML010000293.1 GCA_031258665.1 Oscillospiraceae bacterium
TGGATTTTTTGACCATGCTCTCGGCGCGGGCGCGGGAGGAGATCTTCACCCCCCTGCCGCGTTTCCCCGCCGTCTCACGCGATCTCGCCGTCGTGTGCGCCGCCGGGACACCGGCGGCCGAACTCGCGGCGGTGATCCGAGAGAGCATGGGCGCGCTGCTGGCGGACTGCCGCGTCTTTGACGTGTACACCGGCAGCCAGATCCCCGCCGGGCAGAAGAGTGTGGCCTTTGCGCTGTCCCTGCGGGCCGGCGACAGGACCCTGACCGACGAGGAGGCCGACGTGCTGCTGCGCCGGGCGCTCGACGCGCTGCAGGCCGCCTTTGGGGTTGCCCTGCGGAGCTGAGGCCCCGGCCCGCGACGGCCCGGTGCGCGGCCTGTGAAAAAAACCTTTACAAAACAGAAACCGCTGTTGTACGATAGAAAAAGAAGGACGACACCCGGGGCGCTGCCCCCGGCGGTGTTGCCGTGGGTATGCGGGCCGGTCGGCCCGCAGGCGAACGATGGAAGGGGTGGCCGATTTGGACGACAACACACGCAAATTTACCGTCGTGGACGACCTGGCGAAAGAGATGAAAATAACCCTGACCACCGTATACAACGCCTTGCAGGAAAAGGGATACAATCCCATCAACCAGATCGTGGGCTACCTCCTGTCGGAGGACCCCACCTACATCACCAATCACTTGGGCGCCCGCAGTCTCATCCGCAAGATCGACAGGGACGAACTGCTCCAGGAGCTCGTGAAACACTACCTCGACTAGCCCGACGGAAGACAGCTCTCTTTATCTCTTGAGTGCCTTGCTGCCGCTTCGCGGCAACAAAAAACAAGAATTTGGGTTATGGGCTGCAGGCGCAACCCACGTTGGTACCTTGCTGCCGCTTCGCGGCAGCAAGAAGCAAGAATTTGGGTTATGGGTATGGCACAAACATATAAGGCAACACCGCAACAACGCCCGGCGCTTTGCCCCGCGGTGCCGCCACAAGGCTGTGATGGTATGGATTTTTCTTTTCTGCGGCTCATCGTCCTGGCCGGGCACTACGGCAGCGGGAAGACACACCTCGCCGTCAATCTGGCGTTGCACTGGCGCGCGGTTCGCGCGCCAGTGGCGCTGGCGGACCTCGACATCGTAAACCCTTATTACCGGGCCAAAGACGCGGCCGCCTGGCTGCGTGAGGCAGACATCCGCCTGATCTCGTCGGTCTTTGCCGGCTCCAATTTGGACGCCCCCGCCATCCCCTCCGAGACAGGGCAGATCTTTGACGACGACGCGCTGTGTGCCGTCGTCGATGTGGGCGGCGACGACCGGGGCGCGCTGGCGCTCGGCCGCTACGCCGGCCGGATCGCCGCGCTGCGGGCCAGGGCCGCGGTGCTGTGGGTCATCAACCCCTATCGCCCGCTCACGGGCCGCACCGACGACGCCCTCGCCATCATGGGGGAGATCGAGGCGGCCGGCAGCATCCGTTTCACCGGGATCGTGAACAACGCAAACCTCGGCCCGGAGACAACGCCGGAGGATGTGACCGCCTCTCTGCCCCACGCCGAGACGCTCTCGCGGGCGACCGGCCTGCCCATCGCGCTGACCTCCGTGCGGGCAGATTTGCTGCCCGCGGTGGCGGACCTTGTGCCAAACCCCTTCCCGCTGCGGATCTTTCACAAACCAGAATGGGTTTTGTAAAACTTTACAATCGGCGCTCACCCTGGCAGACCACGCGCCGGAGGCCCCCGGCGCGTTTATATATAATTTTACTGCAAAGATATAATGAACGAGGACTTTTATACTAAATATTCAGTATATCCAATCCGTTTCTTAGCTTTTTTGCAGTGGAGTCATATGTGCGGAATGATGTTGGGAAAAGAAGGAGGATCACGATGTCCAAGGTGACATTCGACACCGATCGCTGCAAGGGGTGCTCCCTGTGCGTGTCGGTCTGCCCCAAAAAGATTCTGGCCCTCTCCGAGCACACACTCAACGCGCGGGGCTTTCACCCCGCCGTAATCGTGAACCAGGGCGCCTGCATTGCCTGTGCGTTCTGTGCGATGATGTGCCCGGACACGGTCATCACAGTGGAAAAGTGAGGGGAGAATATGACGGAAAAAGTGCTGATGAAGGGCAATGAGGCCATTGCGGAAGCGGCGATTCAGGCGGGCTGCCGCTTCTTTTTCGGGTATCCCATCACGCCGCAGACGGAAGTCGCGGCCTACATGGCCCGCCGCATGCCAAAGGTGGATGGCCTGTATCTTCAGGCGGAGAGCGAAGTCGCCGCCATCAACATGGTCATCGGCGCGTCGGCGGCCGGCCGGCGGGTCATGACATCCAGCTCAAGCCCCGGCATCGCGCTGAAGAGCGAGGGGCTCTCTTATCTGGCCGGCTGCGACCTGCCGGCTGTGATCATCAACATTCAGCGCGGGGGCCCAGGCCTCGGCGGCATCCAACCCTCTCAGGCGGACTACTTTCACGCCACGCGCAGCACGGGCCACGGCGACTTCCACCTAATCGTATTGGCGCCCAACTCCGTGCAGGAGATGGTCGATCTCACCCACGCCGCCTTCGACCTGGCCGATCGCCACCGCATGACCGCCATGATCCTGGCCGACGGCATTCTGGGTCAGATGATGGAGCCCGTCTCCCTCTCGACACCGCCCGCCGCCGATCTGCCGCCCAAAGATTGGGCCACCACAGGCACCGGCGGCGCGCGGCCCCACAACATCATCAACTCTCTGTTCCTCCAGCCGGAGGAATTGGAGCGGACCAACCTTACGCGCTACGACCGTTACGCGCGCATCGAGGCCCACGAGACCCGCCACGAAGCCTTTATGCTGGACGACGCCGAGATCGTGGTCGCCGCCTACGGCGCATGTTCGCGCA
>JAIRML010000298.1 GCA_031258665.1 Oscillospiraceae bacterium
CTGCACCTGCAACCCACAACCTAAATTTTTGTTTTTTGCTGCCGCGAAGCGGCGGCGAGGTATCGATTGATGCGAGGAGGGTTCCTATGCGCAGGGAAGGGCTGTGGATGCGGGCCAAACAGGGCGCGGCAAACCCGGTGCGGCTGCTGACCAGGCCGGAGATCTACCCGGTGCTGCGCCGCGCCGCACTGCTGTTGCTTCGGTTTGTGATGGGATATCTGCTGGCCAGAGCGGAGATATTCTCTGGGCGCGCGCCGTTTGGCGTCGGGTTTGTGGCGGCCGGCGGCGTGGGTACAACGGGCTTTTTGGGTCTTGTGGGCGCGTTGTGCGGCTACGCTGGTATGCCGGACCTCTCAGACGGCCTCCGGTACGCGGCTGTCACCATTCTTGTGTTTGCCGCCGGTTTCGTCTTTCAAGATGTCGGCGCGGCGCGCAAGCCGATGTTCATGCCGCTGGTCACGGCGGCGGCCGGAGGCTTTGTGGGCGCTGTCTTTGTGGCGGCCGACGGTTTCCCGCTCGCGGGCGTGCTGCTCTATGTCTCCGAAGTTGTCTTGATGACAGGCGCCGCCTATTTTTTTCGTGCCGTCTTGGGGCCGTTTCCGACCGCCGATGCGGCGGGTTCTCCGCCGCTCAGTGTGCGCCGGCTGGTCAGTCTGCTGATCCTCGTCTCATGTCTCTTTTTGTCGCTGTCGCGGCTTGTGCTGTTTGGCGGACTGTCGCCGGCGCGCTGCGCCGCCATGCTGCTTGTGCTGCTGCTGGCGCGGCGCGGAGGGATCGGCGCGGGCAGCGCCTCAGGGCTGTCCGTCGGGCTCGCGCTGGATCTTTCGGCCGGCACGCCTTTTTATGCCGTGGCCTATGGCCTCGCGGGTCTGATGGCCGGCGTCTTCCAAGGGGCGGGCCGGCCGGCCTGCGCCGGCCTTGGCGTATTGGTCACGGCCATCGCGGCGCAGTGGGCGGAAGAGCCTTTGCGCCTGTTTGCGATCTGTGAGGCCGCTGTGGCCGCGGTGGTCTTTTTGGCGGTCCCGGATGACGCTCTGCCGTTTTTGCGCCCTGGCGCGCCGCGGCGGGCGGCCGGGGGAGAGGAGGCGCGCCTGCGCGACACCGTGCGGCAGCGTCTGCATGGCGCGGCGGCCTCTTTTCGGTCGCTCTACGAGGCACTGACAGGGTATTTTGCGCAGGCCGCGCACAGCAACGACGAGGACATTGCCACGGTTTTCGACAGGACGACCAACCGCGTCTGTAAAAAATGCGCGCTGGCCGCCGTATGCTGGGACAGGGAATCCCTTGCGACATTCCACGCGCTCGGCGATACGGCGTCGGCCATGCTGGCGCGCGGCGCGCTGGAATCGTCGGATTTTCCCACGTACTTTTCCGCCCGTTGTCTCAATTTTGCCCGG
Organism: Oscillospiraceae bacterium; assembly: GCA_031258665.1. Lineage (GTDB taxonomy): Bacteria > Bacillota > Clostridia > Oscillospirales > UBA929 > JAIRTA01. The sequence goes on from JAIRML010000298.1 coordinate 1,398, forward strand.
TTTGTCGGCGTGGGCAACGAGGAGTTGGCGGCACTCATATACCGGCGGCAATTCAGAGCCAGACTCCGGGAGAACCGCACACAGCTCTGCCGTCAGTACGCCGATCTGGCGCAGGTCCTGCAGGGGATGGCTGAGGAGACGGCGACCGCGCCGGTCTACGACTGCGAGGCGGAAGATCGTCTCGCGCACTACCTGCGATCGTTGGGGGTGGAGGGGCGTGTGGCCGTGTCGCTCGACGCCGCCCGTCGCACGCGGGTGGAGGTCGCCGGGGAGAACCTGTCGGCACTCTCGGAGGGCCGCCGCGGGGCCGCGCAGGCGTTTTCGACGCTGCTGGGCGTGCCCCTGGGGCCGCCGGAACAGGAGCGGGGCACCTTTGGGGAGCGGATCGTCTTTACGGAATCGGAACCCCTGGCGGCCGTCATCGGTGTGGCGGCCCGTCAAAAGCAGGGGCAGACCATCAACGGAGACAGCGGCGCCCATTTTAAGACAGACGACGGAACTCTCTATCTGCTGCTCTCGGACGGTATGGGCAGCGGACAGGCGGCGTCGATGGATTCGAGACAGGCTGTGCGGCTTCTCGAACGTTTCTTGCGGGCCGGCATCCCGCCGGAGAGCGCGCTGGGCACGCTCAACTCGGCGCTGGTGCTCCGGGGTGAACAGCGGGTCGGGTTTGTGACGGTGGACCTGGTGGCGTTGAATCTTTTGAACGGGGACATTGCGTTTTACAAATGCGGCGCGGCCCCCTCCTATCTTCGGTGCGGCCGAAAAGTCACCCGCGTCGTGAACGGCGCGCTGCCCGCGGGGCTCTCCGCGGATGATCTGTTCCCGGTATTGGATGTCACACGCCTGCGGGCCGCTCCCGGATCTGTGCTCTTGCTCGCGAGCGACGGCGTGGCCGACCCGGAGGCGGACGACTGGCTGCGCCGGCTCCTGGCCGGGTGGGACGACGGCAGCCCGCAGGAGTTGGCCGAGCAGGTGTTGGAGGCCGGCGCGCGGGAGCGGGGTCTGGCGGATGACATGACAGTGATGGCCCTGCGCGTGGAACGCCGGCGCGACCCGCGCTGAATATTTGCCCGCCAGCGGCCATGGCCCCCAACAGTAATTTGCTGCCGCGAAGCGGCAACAAA
>JAIRML010000003.1 GCA_031258665.1 Oscillospiraceae bacterium
GTCCCGGTGACGGCGGCCCACGCCGTGTGGCTCTCGGAGGAGGACATGGACTTTCTGGCCGGACACGACGCCGTTGCGGTCCACTGCCCGGTGAGCAACTGCAAGCTGGCCTCCGGCGCGGCGCCCCTTGGGGCCTGGCGCCGGCATGGGCTGGAGGCGGCGCTCGGCACAGACGGCGCCGCTTCCAACAACACGCTGGATCTCTTTGAGGAGGTCAAACTCTCCGCTTTGCTCGCCAAATGCCTGTCGGGCGACCCCGCTGCGCCGCGGGCCGGAGAGGCGCTCGGCTTGGCCGTCGGCGGCGGCGCGCGCGCGCAGGGGCGGTCGGAGGAGACCGGGCGCGTTGCCGTGGGGTTCGACGCCGACCTCATTTTGCTGGATTTTAACCGGCCGCACCTGACCCCCTGCTACGACGTCGTCAGCCAGCTTGTCTACGCCGCGCGCGGCGGCGACGTGGTGCTGACCATGGTGCGCGGGCGCGTGCTGTATGACCACGGCGCGTTTCCCACCATCGACATGGAGCGCGTTCTCTATGAGCTGCGGGAGTATGCGCTGCCCCGCGTCGCCGGGGACAGGCCGTTCCCGATCCCATCTGTCTGGATGTGTTGACATGCCCGCATCGAAAAAGCAAAATTTCCTGCACGGCGCGCTGATCCTGTCGGCCGCCACGGCGCTTGTCAAAGTCATCGGCGCCATCTTCAAGATTCCGCTGCAAAATTTGATCGGCCCGACCGGGTACTCCTATTTCGACGTCGCGTACTCGATCTACTCCACGCTCTTTGTCATCTCCAGCGCCGGGCTGCCGGTGGCAATCTCCAAGATGGTCTCCGAGGCCGGCGCCCGGCGCCGTTTTGTCGAGACGCGGCATATCTTCCGCCTGGCGTTGGGCGCCTTCGTCTGCATCGGCGCCGCCGGGTCCTTCGTGTTGTTCTTCGGCGCGCGCGCGCTGGCCGGCTGGATGGGCAACCCGGACGCCTACCAGGCCATTATGGCCATCGCTCCGTCGGTGCTGTTTGTGTCCGTCATGTCCGCCTTTCGGGGTTACCACCAGGGGCGGGGCAACATGTACCCGACGGCCATCTCCCAAGTCATCGAGGCCTCCTGTAAGCTTGGGGTGGGTTACCTGCTGGCCGCGTGGGTGCACAGCTCCGGCCTCGGCCTGGAGCGGGCCGCCGCCGCCGCGATCAGCGGGGTGACGGTGGGTTCTGTCGTGGGCGCGCTCTACATGGTGTTGGCCCGGCGGCGCCCGGAGTCCGTGCCGGCCGGCGCCGACCCAGCCACCCGGTCCCGCCGGGTGCTGCTGGGGGAGATCCTTCGGCTCTCGGTGCCGGTCACGATCAGCGCGTCGGTGCTCAGTCTCACGAATCTCATTGACAAGGGGCTTGTCATGAACCGGTTGTTCGCCGCCGGATATACGCTCCCGGCGGCCAAGAAGGTCATCGGCGCCTACAGCTTCGCCCAGACATTGTTCAACCTGCCCTCGGCGTTTATTCTCACGATCTCCGTCAGCATCATCCCCGCGCTGACGGTGGCGCTCACCCACCGAAACGACAAAACGGCCGACGCTACGATCCGTTCGGCGCTGCGGATCACGTCGCTGCTCGCGATGCCGGCCGCCGCCGGGCTCTCCTCGCTGGCCTTGCCCATCTTGACGCTGCTGTCGATGCACCAGCCGGAGACGGTCGAGATCGCGGCGCCGCTGCTTGTCGCATTGGGTCTGGCCGTGGTTTTTGTCTGTCTCGTGTCGCTGACAAACGCCATCTTGCAGGCGATGGGTCTCGTCAGCGTACCCATCGTCACGATGTTTGCGGGCGGTTGCGTCAAGCTCATCGCCAACTATTTCCTCGTCGGCAGCCCCGAGATCAACATCGCCGGCGCGCCGGTGGGTACGGTGCTGTGTTACGCCGTCATCGCGCTGCTGAATCTGGGCGTCATCGCGCGCGCACGCGGCGGCGCCCGCTTCTGGGGCGTCTTTGTGAGGCCGTTGTTCGCCGCCGCCGGCATGGGCGTGTTCGCCCATCTGTTCTATCGGTTTGCGACGGATGTGGCCGGTATGAGCGTCCCCTTGGGTGGGGTGGTTTCGATCGCCGCGGCCGTCGCCATATATGGCGCTTTGGTCCTGTTGCTGCGCGCCGTGCCGCGGGAAGATGTCCTCCTGCTGCCCCGCGGAGAAAAATTGGCAAAATTTATGAAATTATAATTTTGCCTCGTGTGTTTTGAAAAAAACGCATTTTTATGAAAAAATACTTGCAGAAAGGAGCGTACTATGGTAGATTCTGTGTATGAGCCTCCGTTCGACTTTCCTAAGCTTTTGTCCGTCATGGCCCTGCTCCGCTCGGAGCAGGGCTGCCCGTGGGACAGGGAACAGACGCACGCGTCTATCCGCCAGAATCTTCTTGAAGAGGCTTACGAGGTCTGTGAGGCCATTGACCTCGGCGACAGGGCGCTCCTGTGTGAAGAGTTGGGCGACGTCTTGCTGCAGGTGGTCTTCCACGCGCGGATGGAGGAGGAGGCGGGCGGTTTTTCGATCGCCGCCGTGATCGACGGCCTTTGCCGCAAGCTGATTGTACGCCATCCCCATGTGTTCGGCTCGGCCCGCGTGGAGGGCTCCGAAGAGGTGCTGACACGCTGGGAAGAGATCAAACAGCATACCAAGGGACACACGACAGGACACGAGGCGATGCGCGCGGTGGCGCGCAGTCTGCCCGCTCTGATGCGGGCGGAAAAGATTCAAAAAAAGGCGCGCAAAACGGGGTTTGATTGGCCGGATGTCGAAGGTGCTTGGGGCAAGCTTTTGGAGGAATGCGCTGAGCTCCGAACTGCGCTGGAGGAAAGGGGAAATGCGGAGGAGGAGATGGGCGACTTGTTGTTTGCCGCGGTGAATGTGGCGCGATTCCTGCATGTCGATCCCGAACGGGCTCTGGAGCGGGCCTGTGATAAATTCATGGACCGCTTCGCGTATGTGGAGAACAGGGCTCTCTCCTCCGGCCGGCAGTTGGAGGAGATGACACTGGCGGAAATGGACACACTCTGGGACGAGAGAAAGCGACTTGAAAGGGCGGATGAGACTGCTTCGACCGGCCTTTCATT
>JAIRML010000060.1 GCA_031258665.1 Oscillospiraceae bacterium
GCGGAGCCAGCCAATATCACAACTGTCGTAAGGATAGGGAACATCGTCCGTAGTCAAATATATCCCCAATTGGCCGTACATGTTCGCGCCCCAGCTATAGAGCCAGCCGTCCCCTGGGATCGCCAAACTGTGTGCGCCGCCTGCCGCGATGGAGATGATGGCGTAACCTCCCCAGACTTGTCCGGGCACGCTGCTGTCCACAAAGCTGTTATCTCCCAACTGCCCATGGTCATTGCGCCCCCACGCCCAGACTTCCCCATACGTATCAATCGCCAAATTGTGATAATCCCCCGCGGAGATGGCGGTGATGCCTGTCAGCCCCACGACCTGCACCGGCGTCAGCCGGTCCGTCGTCGTCCCGTCCCCCAGCTGTCCATAGGTGTTGTCCCCCCAGGCCCACACCGTGCCGTTTTCTTTCAGCACCAGCGTGTGCCCCGTCCCGGCCGACGCCTCTATGACGGCGCCCGCGCCCGTGTACAGTTCGAACCGCTCAGAGGCCGTCGGTTGGTATCCGTGCACGTCGAAATCGTCCTCCGGATGCAATACCAGTAGTTCGTCGTTGGTCTCGCCATACAGCGCCTGTGCCAGATTGAGCCGCCTTCCGTCTTCCACCTTGTTTTGCAGGTTCTCCAACCGGTCCGCCGTCTCCAGCAGCTGCCGGCGCAATGTCTCCGCGTCGTAGGCCGCCCCGCTGTCCGGCGCGGTCAGTGACAGCGCCGCGGCCGCCGCGCCGGTCACAATGGCCGCCGACATGGACGTCCCCGTCATCGGGCCTGTCCGATTCTCGGGCAGCGCCGACACGACGGACCGCCCCGGCGCCGCGAGGTCCACGACCGTTGCGCCGTAGTTCGAAAAATAGCTGAAACCCCCGTCGTCGTTCACCGAGGCCACGCTGATCACATTGGGCAGATCGTAGGCCGCCGGGTACGACGGTGTGTCTTCCATGTCTTTTCTGTTGTTGCCCGCCGCGCAGATAAACAGCATGCCGCTGTCACGGATCGCCTCGTACAGCGCCGGGTTCTCCGCCGTCGTCCCGAAGCTGCAGTTGACAATCGTGGCGCCCTGTTCCTCCGCGTAGGCGATCCCCGCCAATATGTCGCTGGTGTACGCCACCCCGTTCTCAAACACCTGTATCGGGAGGATCTCCGCCGCCGCGCCCGCCTCCGCCGCCGCGCCGGCGATGAGCCCCGCCACATGTGTGCCGTGCGCGTACGCCAGCGGCCGGGTCTCGTCGTAGACTGCGCTGTCGCCGGTCATGACGTGGAAGCCCCCTGTCAGATAGCCTGTCAAATCCGGGTGCCCCACATCCACGCCGGTGTCCAGCACCGCCGCCAGCACGGGCGCCGCCTGCGCCAGCGGACCGGTCGTCGACGGCGGGGCATCGGACATGAGGATGTCGTCGGGTGACATGGTCGTCCCTGTGGACGACGTCTCTGTCCCCGCCGGCGATGTTTCTGTCTCCGCGGTTGCCGTCCCCGTATCTTCACCGCTCTCCGCCAGTTCCAGGGACAAACTGTCCAGCGACAGCCTGTGGTCGGGTTGAATATATTCTACGTACGCCCCCGCGCCCAGGTCCGCCAGCTGTTCCGCCAGCTCGCTCGGCAACATCGGCTCCGCCAGTGTCAGCGTCTCCAGCCGGTCCATCTCCGGGAAGTCCTCCACGGGAAGTTCCGCGGAGAGGTCCGGCACGGTTCGCAGTTCCGTGGGCAGCGCTTTCCGCGCCACGGCGGCCGACTCCATCGCGAACGACGCGGCAGCCTCCTTGAAATCCTCCGCCCCGCCTTCTCTATATTTGACAATGTAGCGGTCCTCCGGCACGGCCACCTCCCGGGGCTGCCGCGCCAGCATCTCCCGCAAATCGGTCTCCAGAGGCAGGCCGGGCGTCGTCAGTTCGGACGCAAAAAAATCCGCCGCCCGGAAACGGCCCGATGTGTCGGGTGTCTCCCGCGGCGGCGAGGGGGTCTCCCATTTCTGCTCATCCACCATGTACAAAAACGGACTGTCGTCTTCCCATGTCACCCGCGCGTTTCGCGCGGCGGGCGGCGCCGGGAGCAACGCCGCCATAGCGGCCACGGTGGTCACCAGCAATACGGAGAACGCCAGAAAAAGGCCGGTCATACGTCGTTTCATCTTGTTTGCCCCCTGCCACGTTTTTGGGTGTCGTTGTTTATACCTGGTTGTTTCTTGTAATATATATTAAATTTTTACAAAAGTCAAGCAAAAATATTTGGGATTAATTTACAAATAGTTTTGTTACACATTGACTCTTTCAAGTTGCCTCTTTTTCTCATTTTATCTGCAAAAAAGTTACTATTTTGACATAATTTACAACAGCAGGCGGCCGCACGTATCGTCGGGCGCCCGGCGCAAAAATTTCAGTTGTGCTTTGCCCGCAAAATCGGTATACTGGTGAGTGATGAGCGGCGGATTTGTACCCGCGCGGCGCGGTACGCGCGCGGACCGCATGATTCCATTTTGTTGATACTGGGCCTATATAAACGCTCCGTATACAAACGACGCCCGGGCGGCGGTATGCGGACGAGGGGGGACGAGACGATGGCGGACCCAAAGAGCCCGGCGGGGGCACAGAACTCCGCGCGCCGGCGTCGGTGGGGTGACCGGTATGACGGCCGGCGGCTGCGCGCCATGGACCCGATGAACATCATCATCCCGTATGTGATGCCGTCGCGCACCGGCGCCGCCAACAGCTTCCACGGCCGCGCCTTTGTCCGCGAGGCCGAGCGCTACATCCGGCAAAAGCGCGTGGAGGGGCTCAAAGGCTTCGGCATGCTGCACTTTTTCATCAGCCTCTATGTGCGCATCGTCTCGCAGCGCCCCGGCGTCAACCGGTTTATCTCCGGGCAGCGGCTGTTCGCCCGCCACAACATCGAGATCGTCCTCACGGTGAAGAAAGAGCTGTCCGTCTCCGGGCAGGAGACCACGATCAAGATCACCTGCCTGCCCGCCGACACTGCGGCGGACATCCACCGGCGGCTTGCCGAGGCGTTGGAGGAGGCCCGCCGCGCCGGAGATTCGAACGACGTGGACAACCTGGCCCGCTTGCTGACGAAGGCCCCGGGCTTTGCGCTGAAAGGGCTTGTCTGGCTGCTGAAAAAGCTCGACTACTTCGGCCTCATGCCGAAGGCCTTCCACCGCGCCAGCCCGTTCCATGCCAGCCTCTTCGTCACAGACCTGGGGTCCATCAACCTGCCGCCGGTGCACCACCATCTCTACGACTTCGGCAACTGCCCGCTTTTTCTCGCGTTCGGCCCCAAACAGAAGGACTTCGCGGTCGATCAAACCGGGCAGGTGACGATGCGGCGGTTTTTAGACTACTCGCTCACCCTCGACGAGCGCATTTGCGACGGGTTTTATTTTTCCGCCATCTTGCGCATGGTGGAGGACATCTTCAAACGGCCCGAGCAGCTCGACACGCCGCCGGAGGCCGTGACGGAGGACATAGACTGAAACAGTAGTGCCTTGTTGCCGCGAAGCGGCAACAAAAAACAAGAACATGGGCTGCAGGGGCAGCCCATGTTGAGAGGGAGACGCCATGGACCGGGAGAGGCTGCTGACATTTTTGCACGACTACCGGGCGGGCCGCGCGGACGACGCGGAGGCGCTGCTGTTTTTGCGCGATTTCCCCTACGAAGAGCTGGACTTCGCCAAACTCGACCACCACCGGGCCCTGCGCCAGGGCTTTCCCGAGGTCGTCTTCTGCCCCGGCAAGACGCCGGACCAGATTGAGGAGATCTGCGCCCGTCTGCTCGCCGCCGGCGGCCCGGGGCTGCTGGCCACGCGGGCCGACGAGGCCGCCGCCGAGGCCGTGACGCGGGCCGCGCCCGACGCGGTGTATCACAGGACCGCGCGGCTCGTGGCGGTGGACCGGGCGGCGCGCCCGCGCGCGGGGCGCGTCGGCGTCGTCTCGGCGGGCACCGCCGACATCCCGGTGGCCGAGGAGGCCGCGGTCGTCGCGGAGACGCTGGGGTTTCGGACAGACCGGATCTACGACGTCGGCGTGGCGGGGCTGCATCGGCTGCTGGCCCATCTGGACCGGCTGTGTGAGGCCGACGTGCTGATTGTCGTCGCGGGCATGGAGGGCGCGCTCGCCAGCGTGGTGGGCGGGCTCGTGCCGGGGCCTGTCGTCGCCGTGCCCACCAGCGTGGGGTACGGGGCCTCGTTTGACGGGGTCGCGGCGCTGCTCGCCATGCTGAACTCCTGCGCGGCGGGCCTCGCCGTCGTCAACATCGACAACGGATTCGGCGCCGCCTGGCTGGCCGCGCGCATTCTGACAAGGGACAATTGACAATGGACAATTGGCGGGGGAGAGGCGCCTGTGCGCGGGTGTTTGCGCGGATACAACCGCGTAATGTTGGTACCTTGTTGCCGCGAAGCGGCCATAAAAAACAAGAATTGTTTGGGGACAGATCCCATCCGCGGTTTGCGGAATTCATTTCCGCAAACCGCACCCCGCGAGGCGCCTCAGCGCCTCGATCCAACCCCCGTGTTGTTGAAAAACAAAGTTTTT
>JAIRML010000064.1 GCA_031258665.1 Oscillospiraceae bacterium
ACGGAACTCCTGGTCCAGCGGGAGATCACCGCGGACGGCCGGCAGGTCTGCCGCGTGGCCGGACGGCCCGCCACGGTGTCGCTGCTGCGGCGCTTGGGGGAGGCGCTTTTGCAGATTCATGGGCAGCACGACAGCCAGACGTTGCTGTCTGAGGAGAGTCACCTCGCGCTGCTGGACCGCTTTGCCGGGTTGAAGGCGCAGGTCGACGCGTACCGGGCGGCCTTCGATGAGTGTAAAAATCTGGAAGATAAGTGCGACAGACTGCGGGCGAGCGAGGCGGAGAGAACCCGGCGCATCGACCATCTCACCTACTGCTGTGAGGAGATCGAGGCCGCGGGGTTGAGAGAGAGAGAGGAGGAGACCCTGCGGGCCCGGCGGCAGGTGCTGCGCAACGCCGGCCGGATCAGGGCCGGCCTGGAGCAGGCCTGCCTCTGCCTTCTGGGGGACGACGAGACACCGGGCGCGGCCTCTCAGCTGGTGTCGGCCGCGCGGGCCCTGGCGGACATCGCCGGTTTCGAAGCGGCGTATGCGCAGCTCCGGGACAGGCTGGAGGAGCTTGGGTACCTGGCCGAGGACGCGGCGCGCGATGTGGACGCCTGCGCCGATGAGACGGAGGACGTGCCGGGGGAGCTCGCGGCGGTCGAGGAGCGGTTGGACCTCTTGTACCGTCTGAAACAGAAGTACGGCGGCGGCGTGTCGGATGTCATCGCCCACGGCGCGCGCTGCCGGGAGGAGCTGGACGGGATCCTCTCTGTCGGGCAGACCCTGAAGGTGTGGGAGGAGGCCCGCCGGCGCGCCCGAGAGCACGCGGACACGCGGGCCGCCGGCCTGACAAAGGCGCGCCGCGCGGCGGCGGAGACGCTGTCGCGCCGTGTGCAGCGGGAGCTGGCCGGCCTTGGCATGGGCGGGGTCTCATTTTTTGCGGAGGTCGCGTCCCGTACGGGGGAGGGCGCGCTGCGCGCCCAGGGGGCCGACGAAGTGCGGCTGCTGCTCTCGGCCAACCCGGGGGAGCCGCCCAAGCCCATTGCCCGCATTGCCTCGGGCGGGGAGCTGTCGCGCATCATGTTGGCGCTGAGGCATGTCTTGTCGGAGAACGACGAGGCGGTCTCTTTGGTGTTTGACGAGGTCGACGCCGGCGTCTCCGGCCGGGCGGCCGGCCGCGTGGCCGAGAGACTCGCCCTGCTCGCGGGGGACCGGCAGGTCTTGTGCGTCACCCATCTGCCGCAGATCGCCGCGATGGCCGACGCGCATTTCGGCATCCGCAAAGAGGTGGCGCGCGCGCACGCCCTCACAGAGGTGGCGCGCCTCGACGAAGAGGGCCGCGTCGACGAGATTGCCCGGTTGCTGGGCGGGCTCACTGTCACAGACATCACCCGGGAAAACGCCCGGGAGCAGATGCGCGCCGCCGGGCGATTCAAAGCGCAAAGTCGGCCCAAACGCCGAATGTGCGCGGAAAACGACGATCCATAGTATTTTTTGGGGACAGATCCCATCCGCGGTTTGCGGAATTCATTTCCGCAAACCGCACCCCGCGAGGCGCCTCAGCGCCTCGCTCCAACCCCCGTGTTGTTGAAAAACAAAGTTGTTCAACAACTAAAACAAAAATTTTACGTTGTGGGCTGCAAGGCAGCCCACGTTGGGCGAGGTGAGAGATATGGGCCGGAGCCTGCGGGCGCGTTTGTCTCTGACCATTGCGCTGGCCGTGCTGCTCACAGTGGCGCTGATCAGCCTGTTGTCCAACCTGCTGATCAGCCGCCGGTTTGAAAACTACATCGTGCGGCAGCAGCATGTCCGGACGGCGGATATTGTGGAAAATGTCCTCCACCACTTCAACGGCCTGACATGGGACACGGAGGCCCTCCACGCGGCCGGCATGTACGCCCTGTATGACGGGTATATCGTCAAGGTGTACGACAGCGAGAAGCGCCTGGTCTGGGACGCGGAAAATCACGATATGACGCTCTGCCATCAGGTCATGGACGAGATCTCCCAGCGGATGGAAAAGCACCGCCCGAGCGGCGGGCAGTTTGTCACGCGGGATTACCCCCTGCAACGCGACGGCCGCCCGGTGGGCACGGTCTCCATCGGCTACTACGGGCCGTACTTTTTGAGCGAGAATGATTTCCAGTTTTTGTCCGCTCTCAACGAGATCCTTGTCTCCGTCGGGCTCTTTGCCATGGCCGTCGCGTTTGTCATCGGCGGCCTGCTGGCCCGGCGCCTCGCGCGGCCCATCACCAAGACCGTCGACATCGCCAAACAGATCGCCGGGGGCAACTACGCCATCCGTTTCGAAGAACGGACCAAAACCCGGGAACTGAGCGAGCTGGTCGCCGCCGTCAACCACCTCTCCGTCGCGCTGCGGCGTCAGGAGGCGCTGCGCAAGCGGCTCACCGCCGATGTGGCCCATGAGCTGCGCACGCCGCTCGCGGCGGTCGGCGCGCACCTGGAGGCCATGCTTGAGGGCGTGTGGGCACCCACCGCGGCGCGCCTGCAGAGCTGCTACGAGGAGATCCGCCGCCTCGGCACACTGGTGCGGGATCTCGAATGTCTGGCACAGGTCGACAGCGACAACACACATCTCGACCTCGCGCCGGTAAACCTGCTGGAAGCCGCCCACTCTGTGGGCGAGAGCTTCTCGGCCGCGCTACGGCGCAAACAACTGACGCTCACGGTGGCGGGCACGGCCGTCGTCGTCCTCGCCGACCGGAACCGGCTCGGCCAGGTGATGACGAACCTGCTCTCAAACGCGGTCAAATACACGCCCGCGCACGGGCATATCCGCCTCACGACGGCGGATCTCGGCGCGCAGGGCGCCCTCTCGGTGGAGGACACCGGCCCCGGCATCCCGGAGGCCTCTCTCCCGCTGCTCTTCGAGCGGTTCTACCGCGCGGACGGGTCCCGCACGCGGGAGACGGGCGGCGCG
>JAIRML010000158.1 GCA_031258665.1 Oscillospiraceae bacterium
CCACTGCACGCAGGAACACGCCGAATACGTCGCCAAACGGCTGCGCGACACGCTCTACGGGCACATCCAAGAGCTCCCGTACGCGTGGCATGTGAAGGTCCAGACCGGGGACATCATCCAGCGCTGCACCTCGGACGTGGACATGGTGAAGACCTTTTTGTCGGGCCAGATGGGTGAGATGGTGCGCACGGTGTTTCTGGCCGTGGCCGCCGTCGCGTTGATGTGTTCGATGGACCCCTTTATGACCCTCATCTCGGTGAGCCTGCTGCCGGTGATCTTTCTGTTCTCCTGGCGCTTCTCCCTGCGCATGTCAAAACAATTCCTCGCCTGCGACGAGGCGGAGGGCGCGCTGCAGGCCGTGGCGCAGGAGAATCTGACCGGCGTGCGGGTGGTGCGCGCCTTCGGGCGCGAGCGCTTCGAAATCGACCGCTTTGCGGAAAAAAACAGGGCGTGGGCGCAGCTCATGACGCGCTTCGGCCGCGCGCAGGGGAATTTTTGGGGGGTCGGCGATGGCATCACGGGGGTCCAAATCGCCCTTGTGACGCTGGCCGGCGTGCTGCGCTGTCTGGATGGGCAGCTCAGCGTCGGCACGTTCATCACCTTTTACGCTTATGTCAACATGCTGATCTGGCCGGTGCGCAACCTGGCCCGGCTGCTCACCGAACTGAGCAAGACCGGCGTGTCTTTGGGCCGTCTGCGGGCCATCCTCGCCGAGGCGCCGGAGGCGGACGGACCGGACGACGAAACGCCGGAGATCCGCGGCGAGATCGTCTTTGACCATGTGACTTTTTCATACGGGGACCAGCCGCCGGTGCTGCGCGACATCTCGTTCACACTCCGGCCGGGGCAGACGCTGGCGATCTTGGGCGGCACAGGCAGCGGCAAATCTTCACTCGTCCACCTGCTGTGCCGTCTGTACGACCTGCCGGACGGCGGCGGGCGCATCACCGTCGACGGGCGCGACATCCGCACGATCCGGCGAAAGTGGCTGCGCCGCCATGTCGGTCTCGTGTTGCAGGAGCCGTTTTTGTTCTCCCGGACACTCCGCGAGAACATCAGCGCCGTCCGCCCGGACGCCGACCTAGAAACCGTGCGCGGCAAGGCCCGCATCGCCGCCGTGCACGACGCGATTGAGCGCTTCGGCGCGGGGTACGACACCGTCGTCGGCGAGCGGGGCGTCACACTGTCGGGCGGGCAGCGCCAGCGCGTGGCCATTGCCCGGATGCTGATGCGTGACCCCCCCATCATGATCTTCGACGACAGCCTCTCCGCGGTGGACACCGAGACGGACGGCCGCATCCGCCGCGCACTGCGCGCGCACACGGCGCACACCGCCACGATCCTCATCTCCCACCGGCTCAGCACGCTGCAACAGGCGGACCAGATCCTGGTGCTGCGGGACGGGCGCGTGGAGGAACTGGGAACCCACGGCGAACTGCTGGCGCGGCGCGGCGTCTACCGCCGTCTGTACGACCTGCAAAACCGGGCGGCCGCGGATCAGACGCGGAGGACCGCCGAACGCGGAGGACCGGATGAACGAATATGAGGAATTTGACGCCAAAGGCTCCTTCTCACTCCAAACATGGGCGCGGATGTGGCCTTTTATCCGCCCCTTCCGGCGGGACCTGTTCATCACCGCGCTGCTGATGATGTTTGCCTCCGCCGTCGATGTCGCCATCCCGCTGCTGCTGCGCTACGCCATCGACCACTTCATCGGGCAGCGCACCACCCAGGGCCTGCCGCTGTTCGCGGCGCTCGCCCTCCTGTTGGCGTCGGCCTCCGGCGTCGCGGTCATCTTTTTCATCCGCGTGGCCTATCGCGTCGAGGTGGGCATCGGCCGCGGCCTGCGCGCCGCTGTGTTCAACCACCTGCAGACCCTCTCTTTTTCTTTCTTCAACCGCACGCCGGTGGGCTATCTGATGGCCCGTCTAATGAGCGATACGGCGCTGATCGGCGATGTGGTGGCCTGGGGACTCGTCGTGGACCTCTCCTGGGCGCTCACTTACATCCTCGGCGTGCTCGTCACTCTGTTTTTCCTGAGCTGGCGCCTGGCGCTCATCGTGCTGGCCGCCGTGCCGGTCCTCGCGTGCATCACCGCGTGGTTCCAGTCCCATATCCTGCGGCTCAGCCGGCAGGTGCGGCGTATCAACGCCACGATCACCGGCGCCATGAACGAGGGCATCACCGGCGCCCGCACCACAAAAACCCTCGCCATCGAGGACCAAAACCTGTCCGCCTTTTCCGCCCTCACGGGCCGGATGAAGCGGCGGGCCACCCGGCTGGCCGCTTACAACGCCGTATTTTTGCCGCTCGTCATGGCCGTCGGCTCGGCTGTCACCGCGTGGGTGCTGGCGCGCGGCGGGCACATGGTCATGGCGCTGTCCATCCCGGTGGGGACACTGGCGGCTTTTGTAAACTATACGATCGGCATTTTCGAGCCGATCCAACAGATCGCCCGCTCTTTCTCCGGCTATGTTTCCGCACAGGTAAACATTGAGCGCGTGGACAAGCTGCTCTCTCTGCGGCCGGACATCACCGACCGCCCGGACGTGATCGAGCGATACGGGGACGCCCTCTGCCCCAAACGGGAAAATTGGGAGCCGCTGCGCGGGGACATCGAATTTGACGACGTCACTTTCCGTTACCCGGACGGCACGGAGAATGTGCTGGAACATTTCTGCCTCAAGATCCCCGCCGGCAGTTTCATCGCGCTCGTGGGGGAGACAGGGGCCGGAAAATCCACGCTGGTGAACCTCGCCTCCCGCTTCTTCGAACCCACGCAGGGCCGGATCCTGATCGACGGGCGGGATGTGCGCGACCGCAGCCAACTCTGGCTGCACAGCCGCCTCGGCTATGTCCTGCAGGACCCGCATCTGTTTTCCGGCAGCATCCGTGAGAACATCCGCTACGGCCGGCCGGACGCCGGCGACGCGGAGATCGAGGAAGCCGCGCGCCTCGCGTACGCCGCCCCGATGATCGCGCGGCGCCCCGGCGGGCTGGACGCGGAGGTTGGGGAGGGCGGCGACCGGCTGAGCACCGGAGAAAAGCAGCTCGTCGCCCTGGCCCGCGCCGTGTTGGCCGACCCGCGCATCTTCGTGCTGGACGAGGCCACCTCCAGCGTCGACGCCGAGACAGAGGCGCTCATTCAAAAGGCGACGCGCCGGCTGCTGCGCGGGCGCACTTCCTTTGTCATCGCGCACCGCCTGTCCACCGTCCGGGAGGCGGACCTGATCCTTGTGATCGCGGACGGACGCGTGGTCGAGCAGGGCACGCACGACGCGCTGATGCGCGCCGGCGGCCGGTACTTCGACCTCTACACCCTCCAATTCGCCGAGGGAGCGGAAGCGGGCGGTCCGTCGCCGCCCTGACCCGGCGCCATCGGGCGCGGTCTGTCAAGGAGGCATTTGAGATTACAAATGTAAAATTTTTCGTGAACATCTTGTCAAATAACGACAATACCCCAACTGTGCTAATAAATCAATTCACATCAAAACCAATATTCATATTGCATTTTATATGAATATATGCTATACTTCATTGCGTTAGAGGTACAGAATTCACAATTGTGGAGATTTAAAATATCCGAAATAGACGAATGGGCTCGCGGTGTTCCGGGCGGGGAAGGCGCTTGAATCCGAAGAAAAGCCGCTGGACGATTGGCGGGTATCGCTCACAGGCTTGAATTTGGACAGCGTATGGATAATATCATTGCGCAGGTTGGGGGCGTGACGATTGCCGAAGGCAGTACGCTTGATGAGCAGATAGCCGCCAATGAACAACGCGCCAAGACACTCCGGCGCATCGAGCAGTTGGAGAAGAAGGCAGAGACGGAAAAGCAGTCGAGGCGCAAGTGGGAGCTGGCGGAAGAAGTGAAGAAATTGAAAGCAGAAATGGGGATAGAAAAATGCGTATAAAATCAGTAGAACTCACAAACTTCAAACGATTTACACATCTAACTGTTGATGGTTTGCCGGACACGGCGAAACTTGTTGTTTTGGTCGGCCCGAATGGTTCTGGCAAAACCTCATTCTTTGAAGCATTTAACCATTTCTATAAGTATTCGGGCTATGGCGATATGGGTGATTATATCTATTTGAGTAAGTCGGAAAGCGATTCAAGCGATAAGCAACGTAACTGGCACCAAGAAGCACAAAAACTGGTAGGCATTAAGTTTTATAATGTTGAATATTCGCGCAGTTCAGGAAAAAGTAGTATCAAAGGACATTTTTATTTCAGAAGTGCATATAGAAACGAACCCGATTTCAGCATAGATTCCATGCAACGTCAGGCTGAACCAACATCAATTGTAAGATTGAGTACGCTTATTCAAAATGACCAAACAGTATCCAGTAATTATCAAAGATTGATAGCCAATACCGTCACTGCTGTTTTTGATACAACAAACAATGCGCGGCTTGTTGAGGATTTAAGGGAGGAATTGACAGGCAAGATACGATTAGCTTTAGCAAGAGTATTTAGTGACTTGAACCTTTCATCATTAGGAGAGCCTTTGAACAATGGTAGTTTCTATTTCACAAAAGGGATTACTGACAACTTCCACTATAAGAATCTTTCCGCAGGGGAAAAGTCAGCGTTTGACCTTATTTTGGATATGACAATCCAGTCGAATTATTACCCTGATGCAGTATATTGTATTGATGAACCAGAAGCCCATATGCACACCAAACTGCAAGGTAAAGTCCTGCGTGAGTTATACTTGCTGATTCCAGAGCAATCACAATTATGGGTGTCCACTCATTCTATAGGTATGCTCCAAGAAGCAGAAGAAATTGAACGAGAACATCCCGGAACCGTAGTGTTCCTTGATTTCGACAATAGGGACTTTGATACAGACGAAACAATTATGCCTGCCAAAATCAGTAAAGCCGTGATGGAGAAATTCTATGAATTGGCTTTTGGTGACTTTGCAAAACTGATGTTGCCTCGGAAAATCATTTTTTGCGAAGGCGATCCGAATGGGAAAGCACGAAAAGATTTTGACAAGACAATATACACAAAGGTGTTCGGTGATGAGCACCCTGATACATTCTTTGTTTCGGCAAAATCATGTGGCGAACTCGATGACATAGAAAACTCGCTTGGTGAGATTGTAACCAAACTGCTTGCAAACACAGAAATCCTTAAAGTGATTGACCGCGATGATAGGAGTGTAGAAGAAGTCGCAGTACTTAATGATAAAGGTATACATGTGCTTTCACTTCGGAATCTTGAATCTTACATACTTGATGATGAGATAATTGAAAAGCTGTGTGCTTTGGTAGACAAAGTTGATAAATATGAAG
>JAIRML010000199.1 GCA_031258665.1 Oscillospiraceae bacterium
GCGAGATCTCCAACAGCGCCGGCCCGTCGAGCGGCTGCATGGACAGGATCGCCAAGATCACCGGATCTGGCAGACCGTTTACAAATTCCTGAAATTTGAGTTCCTCCACGCCCAGGACATCCACTTGGCAGATGGCCCGGAGCGTGCCGGACAGGTAGGTCGTGAACAGCCTGGCAAAATGTTCGTAGATGAGTGTGAGCGTGCGGATCTGTTCTTTGGAAAAACGGCCCGCCGTTCGAAAGTCGTATGGTTTTACCTTGATCTCCGGCCCCTCGTCCAGCGTCGCCTCCATGTCCATCTCCCCGGAGTGGATGGCGCTCAACAAGGCGTCGATTTCGCTTTGAGATAGGACCTCCGCCAAGCGCCCACCCCCTTTCCCCTACGCGCCCGCCACGCTCTTACGGCGTTCAGCCGCAGACAAACTTGAGAGAAATATACACCTTCAAAGGCATCCGCACGCGCCCCTTACGGCGTCAGCTGTAGACAAACTGAGAGAAATATACGCCTTCAAAGGCGTCTGTTTCAAAGGCTTCATTCAGGGCGTCCCGGATGGACGCCCCCAGCGTGACTTGAATGTCCTGCTGCTTCACCGTCTCCTCGGTGAGCTGCCGAAGCTGATAGACAATGGCGTTTTGCGCCACATAGCCGCGCTCCTCCAATGTCACCAAGAGCGATTCTCTGGTGACATCGATCTTGAGCGCGGTGCGCAAAACGACGCCCCTGTCTCCCTGGACATTCGTCGTGAATTCGCCGGCGTCGTACACGTAGATCGTTTCCTCGGGCTCCTCTTCGCCGCCGCTTTTCTGACATCCCGAGAGGCCTCCCATGACGCCCAGCAATCCGGCGGCCAGGAGCGCCCACGCGACCAGCTTTTTCATGTCGATCTCTCCCCACGGCCTGTTTTGTCGTCCGCCCGCGGCGGGCTGCGCGTCAGCGCTCTCCTCCGGGTGTCCGCACCTCGGGAAGCGCCGAAAAAATCTGCCTGCGGTAGACGATGATCTCCGCGAGCACTGTCTCCGCCGGTTCCTCCACCACGATCTTCTTCCCGGTGGTCAGCGTGATCACCGTGTTGGGGGTTTCCTCCATAAATTCGACGAGATGGGGGTTTAAGTAAAACGTTTTCCCGCTCAGCCGGGTCAGACAGATCACAGGGTTCACCTCCCGGAAGATACGCCGCGCGGCGTCACGCCACACAAGGTCCGCGCGAGCCTCAGCGTTTCAAATTGATGAGTTCCTCGAGGAGGGTGTCGGAGACGGTGATCACGCGGGAGTTGGCCTGGAAGCCGCGCTGGGTGATGATCATGTCGGTAAACTCGCGGGAGAGGTCCACGTTGGACATCTCGAGACTGCCGGAGATGAGCTCGCCCGCGCCGCCGGCGGAGGGACGGTGGATCTGCGGCGTGCCGGAGTTGTTGGATTTCTCGTACAGGTTGCTGCCGAGCCGCGTGAGCCCCGGCGGATTCACAAAGGTAGCCGTCAAGATCTGCCCGATGGGTACGAGATTGTCGTTGCTGTCGATGCCCGTGATGAGCCCCCGCTTGTCGACGGCGAAGCTCGTGAACTTCCCCTCCGGGATGAGGATGCGCCCGAGATACGTATTTGTATTTCCGCTGGCGGCGAGCGTCGTTTCTGAGACCGCGTCCAGCGCCGCCTGGGTCATGATCTTCATGGTCCCCCTCACGCCTGCCGGAACGTCAGCGTCCAGGAGCAGGCTCACGCCCTGCACAAACAGGCCGTTGGCGGTGACGAGGAAGCCGTCGTCGTCGAGGTAGAGGTTCCCGGCGCGGGTGTAATAGCGGCTGTCGCCCTGCTGCACGACAAAGAAGCCGTCGCCCGAGATGGCGAAGTCCAGGGCGCGGTCGGTGCTCTGCATGGCGCCGCCCTCGTGCACGACGTCGATGGCGGCCGTGCTGACGCCGAGCCCCACCTGCTGCGGGTTGGTGCCGCCCGCCGTACCTGTGGCGGCGGAGGCGGAGCGCAGCGTCTGGCTGTACATCTCCTGGAAGGTGGTGCGGCTCATCTTGTAGCCCACCGTATTCACATTCGCGATGTTGTTGCCGATGACGTCCATCTTGACCTGGTGGTTGCGCAGCCCGGACACGCCGGAAAACATAGATCTGAGCATATTGACGTCCTTTCCGCCCGGCGCCGCGCGCCGAACCCATCTGTATATCGTTTGTTCCGCCGGGGGACTTGAGGCCTCCCCGGCATTTAGTCGGCGCCTTCTGCCGCTTCGCGGCAGCAAAAAACAAAAATTTGGGTTGTGGGCTGCGGAGGCAGCCCACGTCAGTGCCTTATTGCCGCTTCGCGGCAATAAAAAACAAAAATTTGGGTTGTGGGCTGCGGAGGCAGCCCACGTCAGGAGACTTCCGTGATCTGGGCGAGGCCGATCTCCTGGTCCTCCACCTGGAGAAAGAACAGTCCGTCCCGCACGAAGAGGCGCTGGACGAGACCCTCGACCGTCTGCCGGGTTCCGTCCTCCCCCGCGATCTCGGCCCGAATGTGGCGGCCGACCAGGGCGGAGGCCGCCAAGAGGCCGTCGGCGTCCCCCGCCAGTACGGAACCGTCGAAGACCTGCGAGACGTTTTCCGCCCACACCAGCGCCTCGCCCACCATGACATAGGGCTTGCCGTCCCTGATGCCGGCGGAGTCCACCAGACCGGCGATCTCCCGCGCGATGCCGGAGTCCGTGTCCACGATCTGCCCGAGGATCCCCTTGCCGATCATGCTGTAGGCCTGGTTTTGCAAAAAGGCGGAGGACAGGTTGGTCATGGCCTCCAATGTGGAAAACTGCGCCATCTGGGCGATCATCTCCGTGTTGTCCTGGGGCGAGAGCGGATCCTGGTTCTGGAGCTGCGCGATCAGCAGCTTCAAAAATTCATCTTTGCCGAGCTGGTTGACGGCCACGCGGGTCTGCTCGGTGTACTTGTATTGCGCGTTGTCGACGGTGCTCACGGCATCCGGCATATTGACACCCCTTTGTCGTATATTTTGATTGGTATATATTGCCGCGAAGCGGCCCTCAGGCGCGCAGGTCCACGCCGCCGCCGTCGCTCTCGTCCGCGGTCGGCGGCGCGGCCTCGTAGGCCGGCGCGCCGCCCGCCGCGCGAAAACGGGCGAGAGACACGGCGCGCCCGTCGTCCGACCGGCCGTCCTCTTCCCGGCGGCGCCCCTGCCGGGCGTCCGCTCCCGCCCGCTGGGCGCCGCCGCCGGTCATGTCCCAGGCGAGCGCGCCGCCGGTGATGTCGAGGGAGCGCACCGGGACGCCCTGGCTTCTCATGTCCGCCTGCCACTCGGCCGCGTG
>JAIRML010000286.1 GCA_031258665.1 Oscillospiraceae bacterium
CATTTCCGCAAACCGCACCCCGCGAGGCGCCTCAGCGCCTCGATCCAACCCCCGTGTTGTTGAAAAACAAAGTTTTTCAACAACTAAAACAAGAATTTGGGTTGTGGGCTGCGGAGGCAGCCCACCTTTAGATTTTAAAGCCGGGCACAGCACCCACAATTCACAATCCGGCGCGGCACCATGACGGGCCGCGCCGGATTGTACTCTGGCGTGTGGGTTGCGGGCGGCGGCCGCATAGGGGGGGCGCCGGGGAAAAAGAGGGCTGTCACGGAAGGCGTGGTGCCGTCCGGACAGCCCTGTAAGAGGAAGGGGATCATGAAAAAAATAAGAAAGAAAGCAAACTTTAAGCGGCGGGGCCTGTCTCTGGCGCCGGTTCCGGGCAGGTCTTTGTGAGGTAGGTGTTCCAGATGATCTGCAGGACCAGGATGATGCCGAAGAGGGCCGCCGAGGTGGTGAACGCGCCTTTGGAACCGAGGCCGCCCCAGAGGGCGGTGAGCGCGTTGATGAGGATGGGAGAGAGGATGACGCCGAGCGTCATGAAACTCATGGAGATCGAGAGCGTGGGGGCGATCTGGTCGGGGGCGCAGAGGCGCCCGACCACGTAACTGCCGCCGATGATCTGCGCGCCGAAGAAGACGCCGATCAGCGCGGCGGAGAGGTAGACGAAGGTGACGCCGTGGAAGAGGGTGACGGCCAGCATGCCGGCAAACCCAAAGAACGCGGCGAGTGTGCCGACGTAAAGCTTCACCCGGCGGATGAGCGGCTGAAATATGACGCCGACGCCCGCGCCGACGACGGTGGTGATGGACATCGCGAGCCCGGAGACCGTGGCGTCGCCGAGATGTTCCGCGCTGACGTACAGGGAGACATTGAGCGGGAACGTGACGTAGCAGACGAACATCAACACGACGAGGACGCACTGGATCCAGCCCTTCACGGGCACGGGAACCTTTTTGGCGGCGCCGGCCGGGGCCGGGGGCGTCAGTTCGCTGTTTGGCAGGCAGAGGAGGGCGATGAGGAACACGGGCACGGCCATGAGGTAGAGGTAGAAGATGTTGACCCAGCCTTTGACGGCCAGGGGGCCTGCGACCAGCAGCAGCAGGGTGGAGACGCCTGTGCTGAAGGTGGTGTTGAGGCCGAGCAGGGTGTGTTGACGGCGGCCCTCGAAGTGCCGCATGATCAGCGTGGTGATCAGCGGGAGCATGAAACCCTGGCCGGCGCCCACGATGAACGCGCAGACATACAAGATGGCCAGCTGGGTGTGGGCGAAGAGGGGGATCGTGCCGCCGATGACGATGCACGCGGCGCCCGTGAGGAGCATGGATTTGATGCGGAATTTGCGCGTGAGGAAGCCGACGGAGAGGGAGATGGGGAAGGCGCCGATCATGCCCATTTGCATGACGTACTGGATGGCGGTGGGGCTGGCGGCGGGGAATGCTCTGACCAGGTCGGCCATGATGACGGACGCGATGTTGTTGCTCTGGGAGATGGAGGCCAGGGCCAGGAGGGCTATGATCAGTGCGACGTTCTTCTTGTGCTGCATACAGTACACCCTTTCTGATGTGGGTTGCTCTTGCAGCCCACAACCCAAAATTTTTGTTTTTTATTGCCGCTTCGCGGCAATAAGGCGCCAAGATCTGGGTTGCGGGTTGGGGACCTCGATATGAAGAAGTATCCGCCTGAAAAGTGCACAATTTCGCCGGCGTTTTTGTGCATTTTGCGCTACGCCCATAGTGTAACATCAAAAAACGAATGATGATTGCAAAAAACGGATATTTCGACATGAATTTACGCAAAATTTGAGACAAATAGGATGAAAATTAAGGATAAAATGGGAAAAACAACATGGCCCCCCAGCGCCCCTCTGTTTCCGATTTTTGCAATGCCCGCGCGGGGCGATGTGCTATGGTAGAGGTGTGCCAAGGCGGCGCGGGCACAATTTTCTTCGAACAAAAAAGGAGGACACGGATATGAACGACCACGCGGAGACAAAAGCGGTCCTGCAGGTGATCCGAAATTACCAGGAGGGCACGTATCAAGCGGATGTGGAGCGGCTGAAGGGCGTGTTCCACGAAAAAGCTGTCATGAACGGATATCTGGGGGCGGACGCGCTTCTGGCGGACCCCTCCGGCTTCATCGCCGACATCGGCAGCGCCCCGTCGATGGCCTCAAACGGCGACCCCTACCAGGCTGAGGTGGAGTATATCCACATCGAGGGCGGCGTCGCCTCGGTGACGTTGTCTGAGACGGGCTTTCGCGGCGAGGGGCGGCTCGTGGATTTCTTCCACCTGATCAAAACGGACGGGCAGTGGCGCATCATCTCCAAACTGTTCACAACGGTCTGAGGTGGCACTGGTGATGTTTGGGGGAATTTGGACTTTTTTGACTTGATTTTTCAGACTGAATCTGGTAAAATCATAGTACAAAGGTCGGATCCTGAATGCCGCCCATGTGTTGTCGCGCGGAGAGGACGATCGGCGAGACAGGGGCGTACCTTATGAAAAAAGAGTGACGACGAATGATTGTGGCAGATGTGCTTCGAGATCTTCAGGACAATTCACCCCCCTTTCAGCCTCTCCTTAACATCCGGGTTCAGGAATACCGGGAGAAGGTGATCAACTGGAACGGAGTTGGCATAAAAAAAGGCGCGCTCTGTTACCAGTTTCGCTCCAGCCGAGATCCGGAGTTGTGTCAGATCCGCATCCTGCCGGATGCCTGCCTGAACGTCCTCATCGAGTGCGGCGGGCAAGACCCCGACGCGCTGTTTTCGGGGGCGTTTTTTGAGCCCAAGACGCTCACTGTCAAACCGGACACCGAATATTTCGGCTTCAAGCCGTATTCAAACCTCGGCCTCAAGTGCGAGAGGTTCAAACTGAGTGAACTGGCCGACTCCGCCGTGTCTTTCCGCGAGGCCTACCCCGTGGCGGAGGAGCTGCTGGCGCAGATGCGCGCCACCGGCGACTTTGACGAACGGATCCGTCTGTTCTGCGCGTTTGCCGACCGGCACATGACAGACCACGCGTACGACCCCACCTTCATCGATTATTTTACCGTGATGATCTGCTCCTCCAGAGGCAATGTCCTGTTCAACAACATGCGGCAGGTCACGGGGTACTCCGAACGCTATTGCCGGGAGCGCTTTAAAGAGATGCACGGCTGTTCCCCCAAACAGTACAGCGGCGTCATGCGCTTTCAGAGTGTGCTCAAAGATCTCCTGAAAGAGAAGGAGGTCGGGGTCTCGTCCCTCGTGTTTAACAACGGGTATTTTGACCAGGCGCACCTGATCCGGGACTTCAAGCGGTTCGCCATGATGCCGCCAAACAGGTTCCGCCGGACATTCCATTCGGCACGCACGGCGCACGCGTCCGCGTCGACACTCTCGTGAGAACCGCCGAACCCACAAAAGCCGCGCCCCGGAGGTAGTGCGACCGCTTTGGCCGCGTTGCCCCCGGGGCGTGGCTTCTGTGGGTTTCCCTCGCGGGGACACACCCATAAATACAATCGTGCGCACGCAAAGGGTGGTACGATGAAAGAGCTAGAATGATACAAATACCGCAGAGAGGAGTCGAAAAATTATGGACAACGAACAAATTGTTGCCAGTATGCTCCACAGGGCGCGCGCGGCGCTCGCGGACTTTTCCAGATTTGATCAGGCGCGCGTCGACGCCTGCCTGAAGGCGATGCTCCTCGCCTTCAAAGCGCACGTGGAAGAACTTTCCCGCGAGGTGGTCGAGGAGACAGGCCTCGGGGATTACGCGTCGAAGCTCGAGAAGAACGCGATGGCCCCCGACGGCATCTGGTACGCGCTGAAGGGGAAGCGGTCGGTGGGTGTCATCGGGTCCGACCCCGAGAAGTGTCTGACCTATGTCGCCTCCCCCAAGGGCGTCCTTTGCTCGGTGGCGCCCACGACAAATCCGAACATCACCGTGCTCTTTAACGCGGCCTTCGCGATCAAGGGGCGCAATGTATTGGTCGTGGCGCCGCACCCCCGGGCCAAGAGGACCACGCGTCACACCGCGGAGATCCTGGCCCGCGCGCTGACGGAAGCGGGCGCGCCCGAGCACCTGATCCAATGCATTGAGGAACCATCGATCGAGTGCACGCAGCTCCTGATGCAGCGCTGCGACGTGATCATCGCGACCGGCGGCGCGGCGATGGTGCAGGCGGCGTATTCGAGCGGCCGCCCGGCCTTTGGCGTGGGGCCCGGCAATGTGCAGACCATCC
>JAIRML010000242.1 GCA_031258665.1 Oscillospiraceae bacterium
AGTCGCTCAAAACGGACCATGTGTCTGTGTCGTCCATGTCCCGCAGGCGAAATGGCACATAGCCCGTGCCATTCCCATAGCGGTCGGCCATGAGGATCCAATCGCCGCTGTCGTGGAGTTGATAGAATTCGGGGCCTTCCAAAGCGGATCCGCCGGAGGCGTAATAATTCGTCGCGCTTCCGATACCGGCGTATACCGTGCTGTTTTTAGAGCCCGCCAGACTGATGTAATGCGACCATGACCCGAGTATGCCGTCCGCTCTCGACACGCGCTGAAGGAAGATGTTGGAGGACCCGTTGCCGTCGAATTTCGAGGCGCGGTAGTAGTTGTCCCCAATCAAGGCGACCGTCGTGTCGATGACGTCGGTATGCTCCACAAATGGTTTGGCTTCCGTAAAGGAGTAAAAGTCGCGCGTCTTGGCATAGTAGACCTGTGTCCTGCCGTCCATGGTCGAGGCCCAGAACACGACGTATTCTCCGGTCTTCTCGTCGTAGAACGCTTCGGGCGCCCAAGCCATGCCGGCCTTGTCGGGGGCCACGCGCACCAGGCGCGGCTCCGACCAATCGACCAAGTTCTCCGACTCCCAGACGACGAGTTTGTGACTGCCCGTATTCGTCGCGGCGGCGCTCCCCCATCCGCCCCGGTTGTAGATGCTCAGGTCGGTGGCAATGAGGTAGAATGTATCCCCCTCCGGGCTGCGAACGATGTTCATGTCGCGCACCCCGCCCTCGCCGACGGTCGATCTCAAAATGGGCTGCGAACCGTTGAGATCCGTAAAATGCAGCCCGTCTTGCCCCGCGGAAAAATATACCTGCTCATCGCTTGCGCTGCCCTCCGACCCGGTGAAGTGAACGAACAGATAATGCGTCGGAACATGCGGCGCCGCGGCCCGCTTGACGACGACCGGGATCATCTTCACTTTTGGCGTCAGATCTTTGTAAGTCAGTGTGGCGGTCAAAGTGACGGCCTTGTCCTCGCCGCCCCGCGTGACGACACCGGCCGGCGTATCGTCATAGTTCGCGTTCTTCCGCTTTTCGGCGTTGACAGTCACCGGATCGCTGCTCTGCCAACTGATCTGCACACCGTCCTCCGTCGCCTCCGGCAGCGTGATGTTGCCGCGGACATTGTCCGCGCCCGGGATGGAGAGGGCCTCGTAAGCCGCGTCAAATATCTCGGTGTCCGTCCTGATCTTCCCATAGACCTTGAAGTGCGTCAGCTGTCCGTCAAAATAGGCGTCGGGGCTGTACAGGGAACGTCCTATAAAACCGATGGCGGCGCTTTTGTCCGCGACACCGCTGCGCAGCACGTCTTCCACCGTATAGGAGGTATTGTTCTCCCCGATCTTGACTCCGTCTTGGTACAGGGTAAACAACCCGTTGTTGAACACGGCTTGGGTGGTGGTATAGCCGTCCGTATCGCCGGCGCCGCCCGTCACCAGCTTCTCGCCGCCGATCGAGCCGTATGAACCGTCTTTGACCCCCGCGCGAATCGTACTTCCGGATTGACGGGGGTTCAGAAAGATGTAGTTGTGGACATTGGGCCAAGCGGCGACCCGCGTGCCCAGGCACCAAAGGAACTGGTCGGCGGCGGTGTCCGCGTGATAGGTCGCCTCGATGACGAAATCCTCTCCCGTGATGATCCCGTCGGGGAGATTCACATAACGTGAGGTCGTCCCCCCCGGGAAATCGATGTAGATGTCGCCGTCATCGTCGACCGCAAAATAGCTCGTCAGATTCGATGTAAACGCGGCGTCATGTCCGTGGCCGGAGATGTCGGTCAGCGCGGTTCCCGTGTGACTCATGTCGTATTCGGCCACAAGCGCGTAACCGACCGTGACAGGATCATCTCCGGCAGTGTCCGCAAACGCCGGAAGCGGAGGGAAAACCATGGCCACGGCCAACACAGCCGCCAGCAATCTCACGAAAATCTTGTGCGATGGCAAATGTTTCATTTCAACTTCCTCCTGTGCGGGATCGTTCCGATGCATTCAAAAATCTCTCGGCGTTTCATCTTGGAGGACGAAACAGGAGGATGTCCTCCCGTTTCGCCCCCCAGACCGCGACACGGCCAGCGGCGACGACGCTATGGGGCGAGCGCGAGGGCCTCGCCCAGCGGCGTCAGCGCGTCGTCCCACAAAAAGGCCTTGACGTACTGCGCCTCCGCCCCGTCCGGCAGGTCGACCGCGCTCACAACCCGCGCGGTACTCCCGGCCGCCGCCGTAAACGACTCGGTGACAACGCGCAGACAGGGCCCGTCCCGGCCGCCGTAGAAGGCCACAATCAGGCGGCCGCGCACTGTCTCGCCGCCCGTGTTGTTGTAATAGGCGGTCGTCGTGAGTGTGTCGCCCGCCTTCAGCTCATCAAGGGAAAAGTAAAGACTCGCCCCCGACGGCGCGGCGACGGTCACGGTAATCTTCACGGCCTTGTACGCGGGGTCGAGCTCCTCGGCGGAGGTCATGTTGAACACGACGGAACCGTCGGCCGCGAAGTGGACGGGCTTGATGCGGGCGTGCCGGCCCGGGTCGTAGAGACCGCCGTCATTCGTCGTGTTCCCGCCCGGGCTCTCCCCCGGCGTCCGCGCGTGGTAGACGATGATGGGGTTGCCGTATTCGTCCACCGTGAACGAGTTGTGCCCGGGGCCGTTCTGATTTTCGAGATCCTCCGTCGCGAGGATCGGATAGGGGCTCTTCTCCCAGACCGCGGCGTCGAGCAGGTCCGCGTTCTCGTCCGCCGTCAGCGAACCGATGCAGTAGCGGGCGTCCACCGACGCGGCGGCGTAAGCGAGGAACACCTTGCCCCCGATCTTGATCGCCGCCGGGCCTTCGTTGATGACGTCGCCCCCGCCGGTTTCCCAGGTGTACTCCGGCACGGAGAGCAGGGTCGACGGGCTGGTCAGCACCCAAGGCCGGTCCGGATCGACGGTCGCGATCCGCAGGTTGGACGTGCTCGGCTTGTGCGCCCAGACCACGTAGCTCTTGCCGCCGTTCTCGAAGTAGGTCATGTCCAGAGAGAAGTTGTTGAAGGCGGCGTCGCCGACCGGCGCCTCGATGTAGGTCGCCTGGGCCGGCCAGTTCTCAGGCTTGAACGGATCTCCGTCCCCGCCGCAGGCGATGAGCGCCGGGCGGATGCCCCAGACATTGCTCGCGCTGTTGCTCGTCGTGAAGAACACATACCACTTGCCCTTGATCTCATGGATCTCCGGCGCCCAGACGTACCGGTGGTTTGTCGTCGAGCCGGCCTGGTTCCAGATGACGATCTCACCTTCGCCTCCCGTGTTCTCCTTC
>JAIRML010000299.1 GCA_031258665.1 Oscillospiraceae bacterium
GACGACGGACGAGATGCTCGCCGAATTTGCCTATCTCGGGGCCGAGGCGGCTCGACGGGTCGTCGTGGAGGACCCCAACCGCATCGCCGACGGCTGCGAGGCGGTCGTCCCGGTGCGCAGCGGCGAATTCTTCCCCAAGATGGAGGGCTCGGCCGACGAGCTGCGCGCGCTCACCGCGCGGCGGGCCCACGAATTGTACGGCGACGCGCTGCCGGAGATCTTGTCCGCCCGGATGCACACGGAGCTGGACGCCATCATCCGAAAGGGGTACGACATCATCTACATCATCGCGCAGCGCCTGGTGGCCCGCTCGCTGGCGGAGGGCTACTTGGTGGGGTCGCGCGGGTCGGTGGGCTCCTCCATTGTGGCCTATCTCGCCGGCATCACCGAGGTGAACGCGCTGCCGCCGCACTACCGCTGCCCCGCCTGCCGGCACTGGCACTTTCCGGACCGCCCCGCGGCGGCCTGCGGCAGCGACCTGCCCGACTACACCTGCCCGGTCTGCCGCACCCCCTGCCGCAAGGACGGATTCGACATCCCATTCGCCACCTTTTTGGGCTTTGAGGCCGACAAAAAGCCGGACATCGACCTCAATTTCTCAGGCGAGTACCAGAGCCGCGCGCACCAGCACACGCTGGAGCTGTTTGGCGAGGGCAAGGTGTTTCGGGCCGGTACGATCGGCACGGTGGCGGTGAAGACCGCCACCGGGTTTGCGCTCAAGTTTTTGGAGGAGCAGGGGCGCACCGCCTGCGCCGCCGAGGTGGGGCGGCTGGCCGGCGGCTGCGTGGGTGTCAAACGGACAACCGGCCAGCACCCGGGCGGGCTCATCATCGTGCCGCAGGAGAACGACATCTACGAGTTCTGCCCGGTGCAGCACCCGGCCGACAAATCCGGGGACATCATCACGACGCACTTCGACTACCACTCCATCGAGGAAAATCTGCTCAAACTGGACCTGTTGGGGCACGACGACCCCACCATGATCCGCCGGCTGGAGGAACTCACCGGCCTCGACGCCAAGGACATCCCGCTGGACGACCCGGACACGATGAGCCTGTTTGTCTCCTCCCGGGCACTCGGATTTGAAAACGACCCCGTGCTCGGCCCCACGGGCGCCTGCGCCATCCCTGAGTTCGGCACCCGTTTTGTGCGCGAGATGCTTGTCTCCACGCGGCCGAAGAGCTTTGACGAGCTGGTGCGCATCTCCGGGTTGTCGCACGGCACAGATGTCTGGCTGGGCAACGCGGCCGACATCATTGCCGGCGGGCTCGCCACGCTGAGGGAGGTCATCTGCGCCCGCGACGACATCATGATCTACCTCATCGGGCAGGGGCTCGACCGGAAACTCGCCTTCACGATCATGGAGAGCGTGCGCAAGGGCAAGGGGCTGACCGAGGCGTGGGAGGCCGCCATGCGCGCCGCGGGCGTGCCCGGCTGGTACATCGACTCCTGCCGGAAGATCAAGTACATGTTCCCAAAGGCGCACGCCGTGGCCTATGTGATCATGGCCTTCCGCATCGCCTGGTTCAAGGTGCACCGCCCGCTGGCCTTTTACGCGGCCTTTCTCAGCATCCGGGCCGGTTCGTTCGACGCGCGCCTGATGACCCAGGGCCTCGCGGCGCTCACGCGGCACATGGACACGCTGGACAAAAAAGGCGACCGCACCGCCGTGGAGGACGACATGCTCTCGACCATGGAGGTGTGTTACGAATTCTACCGGCGCGGCTGGGACTTCCGGCCGGTCGACATCTACGCCTCGGACGCCACGCAGTTTCTGCCGGAGGGGCGTTCTCTCCGCCCACCGTTTTTGTCCATCCCGGGGCTCGGCGAAACCGCGGCGCTGGACATCGTCTCCCAACGCGAAAAGCAGCCGTTTCTCTCGGTGGACGATCTCTCCGCCCGCTGCGCGAAGGTGTCGAAGACCCACATCGAACAGCTCACCCAACTCGGCGCCCTCGCCTCCCTGCCCCTCAGCGCGCAGATGAATCTGTTTGAGATGTGAGGAGACCCCCGGGCGGCCCCGCACCCTCACTCGCGCGGATTTGGGGAGGCCGTCGCGGGAGAAAACGGTTTTTTATCCAGAAACGATTGACATTTGCTCCCTTCAACTATATAATCCAACATGGGTTGCACCCGCGGCGCAGATTCTTGCTTTTTGCCGCCGCTTCGCGGTGGCAAGGCGCCAACGTGGGTTGCACCCGCAGCGCAGATTCTTGCTTTTTGCCGCCGCTTCGCGGTGGCAAGGCGCCAACGCGGGTTGCACCCGCGGCGCAGATTCTTGCTTTTTGCCGCCGCTCCGCGGCGGCAAGGCGCCAACGTGGGCTGCCGCTCGCAACCCGCAACGCCGGGCCCTGTCGAAAGGATCAAGTGATAAGAATGACGTCTGTGTTGGAACAAAACAGAGCGGCCATATGGCGGATGGGCAAAATCATCCTTTGCCATCTGTCCGTCCTCTTGATCATCACGGCGGCGGCGGCCTTTCATGTCGGCGTCCGCGCCATCGTCTCCGGCATGACGGCCACCGGCGAAAATTACTTTGCAAAAACCAATTTTTACGACATCAAATTGGTGGCGACAACGGGTTTCAACAGTGAGGACATAGAGGAGATCTCCAACGTCGAGGGGGTGCGGGACATCACCGCCGTCCACAGCACGGATGTCCTGGTTGAGATCGAAAACGGCAGGGCCGCGTTTGAAGTTCTTTCTACGGCCGACCCATCCGCAAACCCCTCAGGCGCGCGCGTCAACGTGCCGCAGATCACAAGCGGGCGCTACCCCGCGCAAAGCAACGAGTGTCTGGTCGACGCCAGATATACAGACTCCCAATGGTTCCCCATTGGCGAACGGATCCAACTCATCGCAACAGCTGGCGCGCAAGGTTCACCAGTCTATGATGAATACATTGTTTCGGGCTACGCGCAGACTCCGATTTACATCTCCGAAGACAGGGGAACCACCAAGATCGGCGACGGCAAACTGTATGGGTTTATTTTGGTCCCCGAGTCCTCCTGGAAAGCGGAGCATTTTACAGAGATATATCTGACGGTGCAAAACAGCCGCGATACAAACCCCTTCGACAGTTCATACGGGCAAAAGATCGAAGTGATCAGTGAACGAATCAGGGCGTTGGGCGAGACAAGAGCAGCCGTGTGGTACACGGGCGTGTCGGCGGAGGCCAAAGCGGCCATTGCCGCGGCGGAAAAGGAGATCTCCGACAGCCGCGCGGCGTTGGCCCAGGCGCAAAAGGATGTGGAAAAAGCCGAACAGGAGGCCGCGAACGGCGGGAAGGCGCCCGGCCAAGATCCCGGCGCTTTGGAGGAGGAGACATCTGAGAGAGAAGACACAACACCCATCGGAGCGTCCGAACTGACAGCGGCGGGCGCCGCGCTGAACAGAGAAAAATCACAGATCGACGCCCAAGAGGCCGCGATGGCCCACGACCGGGAGGCGCTCGACGCCGCCAAGGCGGAGTGGCAGCGGGCAAGAGAACAATACGCGCAGAGAGAAACGGCCCTCGCGCGATTGGAAGAACAAGCGGACCGCTTGGAAGAGGAACTGGAAGAACAGTTTAAATACATGGAATACAGACAAATTGAATTGTTCGACTTGCAAAAATCGCTGGGTAAAAAGACAGCTATCTTGATGGATCAGACGATCCCGGACCTGGAGGAGGAAATCGCCTCGCTGTCCGGGGAGATCGCCGAGATTGAGAGCGAAATGTCCGATTATGCCGCGGCGACGGCGCAATACGACGCGTTGCGCAGAGAGCACCGCGAAGGCTCCGAGGCCCTTTGGGCGCTGGGGCAGGAGATGGCACAGTCCGAGGCGGACATACAGGCGCGCGAGAAGACATTGACAGAGAACCAGGCCGCGCTGGAACAGGCCAAAAGAGCCTACCAAATCGGCCTGTCAGATTATCAGACGCAAGCCTCTGCGCTCAGTCAGACACAGCAGCCCGTCAGCCCGACACAGCGGCCCGCCGCACCGGCGGCGGAAGTCCCTCAGCGCCCCGATACCGCGGGGGAGAACTTGGAAACCCTGCGCGCCGCTTTGCGCGCGGAGAGTTTGCAGGCGGAGAAAGTCATTTTGGCGGCGGAGGACACAATAGCCCAGGCGGAAAAGCGGCTCGCGGCACTGGAATCTTCCAAATGGTATGTATTGAACGCCAGTATCAATCCGGGTTTTTCCACGTACAAGGCGCGGGTGCAACGCATGCGCTCGGTCGACTCCCTGCTGCCGATCTTGTTTTTCCTGGCGGCGGCTTTGACATCTCTCATCGCGATGTCAAGGTTGGCGCGATACAGAAGAGGCGGCATGGGTTTTTTGCGCGCGCCGGGCGATTCACGCCGCAGAATCTTACTGAGATACATGATCCATTTCTCTCCCGCCGGCATATTGGGGTGCGCGATCGGTTTGGTCACGGGATTCTCTCTGCTCCCCCAATGGGTTTTCCGTTCCTATGAAACACTGTATACGGCGCTCCCTCCCATTGAAATCCATTTCGACGCGTGGCATGCCCTCATGGCCGTCCTCCTGGCGGTTGTCAGCACAGCGCTCGCGTCTGTCCTCGTGTGCCTGAGAGAACTGAAATCCAATCCCCACATATGAAGATTCCACTGCAAAAAAGCTATTGTGTCATTGCTTTGGCAATGACACAATATTCAGTATAAAAGCCCTCGTTCATTATATTTTCTGCAGTAAAATCATATGAAGCGCAGAAGAAGTACAGAAAAGAAGGTGAATCGATATGAAAAAAATCATCGCCATCGCGCTGTCGGCGCTGCTGCTGCTGTCCCTGCCCCTGGCGGCGCTGGCGGCGGAGCCGGGGGACTTCACGGATGTCCCGACCGGTTGGTCGCGCGACGCGGTCCTCGCGGCCATTGAAAACGGGCTGCTCCAGGGGCACAACGGCAAAATCGACCCGCAGGGCCATCTGACGAGGGCGCAGATGGCGGCGATCCTCATCCGCGCGTTCGGCGTGGCGGACCCGAGTAAGGCCGCGGACCTCAGCGCCTTCACCGACGTGGATCCAAACGCCTGGTATGACAGGGAGCTCTCCCTCGCCGTGGGCATCGGGCTGTTCCTCGGCGACGGGCAGGGCCGGCTGAGTCCCAACGACAGCATCACGCGCGAGGA
>JAIRML010000001.1 GCA_031258665.1 Oscillospiraceae bacterium
CTTTGCCACGTCGGACTTAAACGACCTCTACCGCCGTGTGATCAACCGGAACAACCGGCTGAAGAGGCTGCTGCAGCTCGGCGCGCCCGACATCATCGTGCGCAATGAGAAACGGATGCTTCAGGAGGCGGTGGACGCGCTGATCGACAACGGCCGCCGCGGCCGCCCGGTCACCGGCCCCAACAACCGCGCGCTCAAGAGTCTGTCCGACATGCTAAAGGGCAAGCAGGGGCGTTTTCGCCAGAACCTGCTCGGCAAGCGCGTCGACTACTCGGGCCGCAGCGTCATCGTGGTCGGGCCGGAGTTGAAGCTCTATCAGTGCGGCCTGCCGAAGGAGATGGCGCTGGAACTTTTCAAACCCTTTGTGATGAAGAAGCTCGTGGAAGACAACATGGCCAACAACATCAAGAGCGCGAAGAAGATGGTCGAACGCAACCGCATCGAGGTCTATGACGCGCTGGAAAACATCATCTCCGAGCACCCGGTGCTCTTAAACCGCGCGCCCACGCTGCACCGTCTCGGCATTCAGGCGTTTGAGCCGGTGCTGGTCGAGGGTCGCGCGCTGAAGCTCCACCCGCTCGTGTGTACGGCGTATAACGCAGACTTCGACGGCGACCAGATGGCTGTCCATGTGCCGCTGTCCGCCGAGGCGCAGGCTGAGGCCCGCTTTCTGATGCTTTCGGCCAACAACCTGCTGCACCCGAAAGACGGTCGGCCGGTCACGGTGCCGACGCAGGACATGGTGCTCGGCTCCTATTACCTGACGATCGAGCGCGACGAGATTGGCGCCGGCAAGGTGTTTTCGAGCACCAACGAGGCGCTGATGGCCTATGAGGCCCGGGAGGTGGGCATCCACGCCCCGATCCGCGTGCGCGTCACCTGTGAGGTGGACGGGCAGCCCGTCACCCGGCTGATCCACGCCACCATGGGCCGGATCTTGTTCAACGAGGCGATCCCGCAGGACCTCGGCTTTGTGGACCGGGACGATCCGGAGCACGTGTGCGACCTGGAGATCACCTTTCTCACGGGCAAGAAGGAGCTCGGTCTCATCATCGAGCGCAGCATCAAGCGCCACGGCTTTGCCCGCTCCGCGCTGCTGCTGGACGACATCAAGGCCTTGGGCTTCAAATATTCCACAAAGGGCGCCGTCACGATCTCCATCTCCGACATGGTGGTGCCGGGCGAGAAGGCCGCCCTGATTGGGGCCGCCGAAAAGAAGGTCGCGGCCATCGACCGGCAGTACAACCGCGGCTTCATCACAAATGAGGAGCGCTACCGCCTGGTCATAGAGGAGTGGGACGAGACCACAAAGAAGGTCACGGCGGCCATGCAGAACAATCTGGACAGCTTCAATCCGATCTATATGATGGCGCACTCGGGCGCGCGCGGCAGCATGAACCAGATCCGCCAGCTCGCCGGGATGCGCGGCCTCATGGCCAACACGGCCGGCAAGACGATCGAGATCCCGATCAAGGCGAATTTTCGCGAGGGGCTCTCGGTGCTCGAGTACTTCATCTCCTCGCGCGGCGCGCGCAAGGGCCTGGCCGACACGGCGTTGCGCACCGCCGACTCGGGTTATCTGACGCGCCGCCTCGTGGACGTGTCACAGGATGTGATCATCCGCGAAGTGGACTGCGGCGCCAAAGGCGGCATCACGGTGTTTGAGATCACGTCGGAGGGTTCGGTCATCGAGCCGCTGGTCGACCGGTTGATGGGGCGCTTTTTGGCGGAGGATCTGCTGGACGGCGAGGGCCGGCTTCTGCTGCCGCGCGACACGCTGATGGGCGAGGAGGAGGCGAAGCGGGTCGTTGACGCCGGCATCCGGGAGGTCAGGGTGCGCAGTCTCCTGACATGCCGCGCCCGCCACGGCGTCTGCGCCCGCTGCTACGGGGCAAACCTCGCCACCGGCGAGCAGGTCAACGTGGGGGAGAGCGTGGGTATCATCGCCGCCCAGTCGATCGGCGAGCCGGGCACACAGCTCACGATGCGCACATTCCACACCGGCGGTGTCGCCGGGGACGACATCACGCAGGGTCTGCCGCGCGTCGAGGAGCTTTTCGAGGCGCGCAAGCCGAAGCGCGTGGCCGTGCTCTCCGAGCTCGCCGG
The DNA here is from genome assembly GCA_031258665.1 of Oscillospiraceae bacterium. Taxonomy (GTDB): domain Bacteria; phylum Bacillota; class Clostridia; order Oscillospirales; family UBA929; genus JAIRTA01. The sequence goes on from JAIRML010000001.1 coordinate 2,107, forward strand.
CACCGTGTCCGTCGAGGACACCCGCAAGGGCGCGATTCATCTGGTCACCGTCACGGACAGCGAGGGCAATAACCACGCCTACCAGATCCCCAGTTCGGCCGTTCTCAAGGTGAAGGATGGGCAGACGGTCGAAAAGGGCGCGGAGCTTACGGAGGGCGCGCTGAACCCGCACGATGTACTGGCCATTTTGGGCGTGTCCGCCGTGCACAACTACCTCATCCAAGAGGTGCAGCATGTCTACCGCCAGCAGGGCGTGGACATCAACGACAAGCACATTGAGGTCATCGTGCGACAGATGATGCGCAAGGTCAAGGTGGAGACCTCCGGGGACACCGAGCTGTTGATGGGCGCGATGGTGGATATCTTTGAATTTGAGGAACAAAACGAAAAGGTCGCGCGGCGGACCGCCGCGGGGGAGGAGGGCCTGACGCCGGCCACATGTTCGCTGCTGCTGCTCGGGATCACAAAAGCGTCCCTCGCGACCGACAGCTTCCTGTCCGCCGCCTCGTTCCAAGAGACGACGCGCGTGCTGACGGAGGCCGCCATTCGGGGCAAGGTCGACAGCCTGCTCGGCCTCAAGGAAAACGTCATCATCGGCAAATTGGTCCCCGCCGGGTCCGGTATGGAGCTCTACCGCGACTTCGAGTCGACGCTCATCCGGCTCCCCGAGTACGAGGAGGAGGATTACAACGTTGTGGCGGTGGCCGAGTAGGCGCCCGCGGAGTTCCCGTTCGGCCGTTCGACACGGCGCTTGACGAACGCGCAAAAATATGCTAATATTATTACTTGCGCGACCCGGTGTCTGCGGGGGCGTTTCGGAGGTGGGGCATCCGTTGCTGGAGAAACTCAAAACCGCGCCGTAAAAAACAGTGGGTCTGAAACAGACGCGCAAAGCGCTGATAGACGGCGCGGCCAAGTCCGTGTTTGTGGCCCGCGACGCCGAAGCGCGCGTCAGGCAGCCGATGCTCGCCCTGTGTGAGGAGACGGGAGTGCCCGTTTTTTGGGCGGATACGATGGCGGAACTCGGCTGTGCCTGCGGCATTGAGGTGGGCGCCGCCGTGGCGGCCGTCCTGTGATCGTATTTTGTTGCCCTGTCTGCCATGCGGGGAACAGAGATCTCTCGCAAATCCATCGCAAAGCGGGTTTCCGGAGATGGTCCGCGTATCTTCACCGAAACAAATAAACGACACAAACGAGAGGGCCGGACACGGCCCGGACAGAAAGGAGGAACACCCTTGCCGACCTTCAATCAACTTGTGCACCACGGGCGGGAGAAGGTGACGTACAAGTCGACGGCCCCCGCGCTGCAAAAGGGGCTCAACACCCTAAAACGGCGTCAGACCGACATCTCCAGCCCGCAGAAGCGCGGCGTGTGCACCGCGGTGAGAACGGCGACGCCGAAAAAACCCAACTCGGCGCTGCGCAAGATCGCCCGTGTGCGCCTGTCGAACGGCATCGAGGTCACGGCGTATATCCCCGGGGTGGGGCACAACCTACAGGAGCACAGCGTGGTCATGATCCGCGGCGGCCGCGTGAAAGACATCCCGGGCGTGCGCTACCACCTGATCCGCGGCACGCTGGACACCCAGGGCGTGAATGGGCGCCGCCAGGCCAGGTCCAAGTACGGCGCCAAGCGCCCGAAGCCCGGCGCGGCCAGCGGCAAAAAATAGTCGAAACAACAGGGACTGTTTCTGTCCCGTTACCCATAGATGCGGCAACGGGGCACAAACGGGAGCGGGCATGCTTTCGAGTACCTATGAAATTCATTGTTGTGAAGGAGGGAAGCTGAGTGCCCAGAAGAGGATTCGTACCCAGGCGGGACGTCCTGCCAGATCCGCTGTACAATTCCAAGCTCGTCACCAAGCTGATCAACGGCATCATGCTGGACGGGAAAAAGGGCGTGGCCCAAAAGGTCGTGTACGGCGCCTTTGGCATCATCAAAACCAAGACCGGCAAGGAGCCGCTGGAGGTCTTCACCCAGGCGTTGGAAAACATCATGCCGACGCTGGAGGTCAAGGCCCGCCGCGTGGGCGGCGCCACCTATCAGGTGCCGCTGGAAGTCCGGCCCGAGCGCCGTCAGACATTGGGGCTGCGCTGGCTCGTGGCCTACGCCCGTAACCGCGGCGAAAAGACCATGCGGGAGCGGCTGGCGGGCGAGCTCATGGACGCCGCCAACAACCTAGGCAACGCCGTCAAAAAGCGCGAGGACACGCACAAGATGGCCGACGCGAACAAGGCGTTTGCCCACTATCGCTGGTGACGAAGCGGCCCGCGGGGCCGCCGTTTGCCAGACGGGAAGAAGACAACCACATTTCATACGCCGCGCAGGCGGCCGCGCAATTGACAATGGCCCGCTGTCAATTGTCAATTGAAAGGAGCAAT
>JAIRML010000033.1 GCA_031258665.1 Oscillospiraceae bacterium
TGGCAAGTTCTGAATTCGATTTGTCCATCTGCTGACATCCCCCCATTCCATTTGGTGCCAGTATATCATATCTTGCCGCTCTTGTAAAGATGTTTTACCAATAAATTTTATCTACACCCGTAAAATGATCCATTTTACCACCTCGCCCACAGAGCCGCCAGAGCGGAGAGCAGGAGCAGATGTGCCGGGTAGAAGGCGTAGAAGAAGAGTTGCCAGAAGCGGCCGTGCCGGCCGGTGTGGCCCTTTTCGCCGTTGTAGAGGGAGATGGGGATGAGCGCGAAGGCGGCGCAGGCGAGAAAGAGGGACCACGAGAGGCCGTTGCCGCGGGAGAAGAGGCTGTACAAAAAGAGGACCGCGTCCGCGACAAGAAAAGCCGCAGCCCGGGCCGCGGGCTGGCCGCGAAAACGGTAGAACACAAAGGTGAACAGGACGCCGATGGCGCCGTAGTCGGAGCGGAGCAATTCACAGAGCGCCGCGCACACAAGCAGGGAGAGCAGAGACGCCGCCGACAGGCCGCGCGCCTCGAAGCGGTCGTAAAGCCAGATGGCCGCCAGCGAGAGGGCCAGCGTGAAAAAGACATTTTGGGAGGAAAATTCCAGCGGCGTACGCGCAAACAAAAGGTCGTACGGGACCTCCGAGAGCAGAGCGAACAAAGACAGCCGCATGAGGTATCGGCGGGGACTGCGGGTGTGAAAATACCCCTCGGCGATCAAAAAACAGAACAGCGGCATCGCCAGCCGGCCGACAAGGCGCATGGCCGGGGCCAGGGAGGCCAGCGGCGCCGGCATCATCGGCGCCAGGGCGTACCCCATGTGATCGATGATCATCGTGACAACGGCGATCAGTTTCAGCGCCAGAGAGGACAACGCGCCCACCCGCCTTTCATCTCACGTGTTGATAAAAATTGCTCGGCGGCTGGCTCTCCGTGATCACGCGGAAGGTGTACCCCTGCGCCACCATGTAGTCGAGGAGCGCGGGCAGCGTGTCGGCCGTCGTGTGTTTGTCGTGCAGCAAGATGATGGCGGGCCTTTGCAGCTTCTCGAGCTGCGAAACCGCGAGCGTGTAGATGCTCTCTTTGGTCGGTTTCCCCAGGGAGTCCTGTGGGTCGACGTTCCAGTCCCAAAAGCGGTAGCCGTTGTCGCTCATGGCCTCGCGGAGCTCCGGCGTCAGGTAGGGGTTGCTGCCGTAGGGGGTGCGGACCAGGCGCGTGCGGACCGTGGCGGCCTCGTAGAGCGCGTCGTTTGTCCGCGCGAGTTCGTCGAGCATGGACTCCGGGGAGGCGTAGAACGCCTCCCTTTTGTGGGTGTAGCTGTGCAAGCCGACCGCGTGGCCGGTGCCCACGATGCGCCGGATCGAGTCCTCGTTTAAGTGCATGTTGGTGCCGAGTAAAAAGAACGTGGCGCGCACGCCGTATTCGTCCAGGGTGTTGAGGATCCGTTCGGTGGAGCCGTCCTTCTTCGGCCCGTCGTCAAAGGTCAGATAGGCCACCCGCTGCGGCGCCGGCGTGGGTGTCGGCGTGGGGGTGGCGGCGGCGGCGGGCGGCGCGACGGGGAGGACAGCGCCCGATGACGGCGTGGCGGGCGTCGGCGTGGACGGGTTTGTATATTCGCGGTAGCGCCGCTCTATGGTGTCGGCGGCGGCGTTCAAAAAGGCCTCGTCGTCTTGGGCGGTGGAGGGCAGCCGGACGCGCAGGAGCTTTCCGTACGCCGTGTCCAGCACCGCGTAGGAGAGACCGAAGTAGTCACAGACCGCGTCGACCGGCACATAGTAGGCGCCGCCCCGGTAGATCAGCGCGTCGCTGTACATCCTGTCTTGGTCAAAGGAAACATTGCGCTCGATGTCGAAAGTCAGCGATCGGTTCGGCCCGAACAGGGACAGGTAGTGCGGCTGGTACATGATCGACGAGAAGATCCCCGTACCATTGGTAAACGCGCGGTGCGGCGCGTAGAGCGTGACCCCCGAGGTGATGGGCATGGCGCCGTCCGCCAGCGGCAGGACCGTATAATCCACGGCGATGAAGTACACTGTGGGTTCGGCCGCCGCCCGGAGGCCGCTGTTTGCGGAAAGGCCGCCGCCCGTGAGAAGAAAGGTGACGCAAAGCAGGGCCGCAAGGACCCTGACGAGATTTTTTTGGCTGCGCATGGGCAGTCCCCCTTGTCGAATCGGTATTTTTGGTATACGATTGAGGCCATGGACGCCCGGTTGGGCGCCGGTCTTCAATATGCTTTATCATATCACAATCCCGCCGAAAAGCGAATGCCTTTGCGTAAATTTTGTGGGGGGCGCCATCTATGCGGCAGAAAGAAAACGGGGCCGGGGGGCGGGCGTATGCCTTTTTTCGGCATGAACGCTGCGAATACTTCCCCTGCCACGGGACGGACCGGCCGGAGGACTTCAACTGTCTGTTTTGTTACTGCCCGCTGTACCCGCTGGGCGCGCGGTGCGGGGGGGTGGTCCGCTATACGCCGGAGGGGATCAAAGACTGCAGCGCCTGTCTGCTGCCGCACGAGCGGGACCGCTATGACTTTGTGGTCCGCGCCCTGGGGGCCGCCCAGCGCATCGCGGCCCGCCCGCCCGGCCCGACGGAGGGCGGTCCGGGTGACGGGCCAGATAGTCTTTTGTCGCCCGGGCCACCGCCCCCGAGAGAAGGAACAGAGCGGTGAGGTTCGGCACGGCCATGAGGGCGTTGCAGAGGTCAGCCAGTGACCACAGCAGCGCCGGACGGAGCACCGCGCCGCCGTACACCGCCGCGATGTAACACGCGCGAAAGAGCCGGCGGGCCCGCCGCGCCGCGCCGGGGAACAAATAGGCGCAGCACTGCTCCCCATAAAAGCACCAGCCGAGGAGAGAGCCGAGCGCAAACAGGATCGTGCAGACGCCGACGAGCCATGTGCCAGCCGGGCCCAGCGCGCGCGTGAAGGCGGACATGGCCAGCGCCGCCGCGTTGTCGGTGGCCCCGGCGGCCCCGGCGACCCCGGCGCGCCAGGCGTCGAGGGCGCCGGAGGAGAGGATGACCAGCGCGGTCAGCGTGCAGAGGACCAAGGTGTCTAAAAACACTTCCATCGCGCCCCAAAAGCCCTGCTCCACAGGTTCCCGGGCGCCTGCCGCCGCGTGGACGATGGCCGCCGACCCGAGCCCGGCCTCGTTGGAAAACGCGCCGCGCGCCAGCCCGACGCGCAGTACCCGCGACAGTGCGTAGCCCCCCGCGCCGGCGGCGGCCGGCCGCAGGGCGAAAGCGCCGTGTACAATGCGCGCCAGAGAGGGCAGGACTTGGTCGCGGCACAACGTGAGCGCGGCGAGGGCGCCCAGCACGTAGAGCCCCGCCATACACGCGCCAGCGTCTGCGCCGTCCGGGCGACGGCGCGCGCGCCGCCCACGACAACGAGAGCCGTGACAAGCGCGGCGACGAGGCCCGACCGGCCGGCCGGGACGGCCCACAGCCCGCGGGCGGCCTGCGCGAGGGCGGCGGACTGGAGCATGTTGCCCATGCCGACGGAGGCCGGCAGAGCCGCCAGCGCGAAGAGCGCCGCGAGGCGCGGCCGGCCCAGCCCGTCGCGCAGGACATACATGGGCCCGCCGCGGTAACCGCCGCGCCCGTCGCGGCGGCGGAAGAGCTGCGCCAGCACGACCTCGGCGTACTTGGTCGCCATGCCGAAGAATGCCGACACCCACATCCAAAAGATGGCGCCGGGCCCGCCGGCCATCAGGGCCGCCGCCACGCCGGCCACGTTGCCGGTACCCACCGTGGAGGCCAGCGCCGTGCTCATGGCCTGAAAAGGTGTGAGACCGCCTTCGGAGACCGCCCGCCCGGTCAGCAGGTCCCCGAAGGTGCGCCGCCACATGGTGCGCCAGTGTGTCAGCGGCAGACAGCCGGTGCGCGCCGTGAGGAAGACCCCCGCGCCGAGCAGAAGCACCAGCATGACCGGCCCCCAGAGAAACTGGGTCACCGCCTCCAGCGCCTGCCCGGCCCACCGGCCGACGCTCTCCCAGCCTATGAGGATCCCCTCCGTCCCGGCGGCCCACGGGCCGCGATGTTTGGTACTTTGCCGCCGCCGCGAAGCGGTAGCAAGATACAAGAATTGGGGTTGCAGGCGCAACCCACGTTGGGTTCATATTATTCATATTATATGGAGAAACGGCTCATAATAGAAGGGCATCTGAACCATCTGTGCGATGAGGTGAACCGTCGACAATGAGAGCCGTGATCCTGGCAGGCGGGGCGGGGACCCGTCTGCGCCCCCTGAGCTGCCGCCGCCCCAAACCCATGGTGGGGCTGCTGGACCGCCCGGTCCTCGAACACATTTTGCGTTACCTGCGCCGCCAGGGCATCACCGAGGTCTGCCTCGCGCTGCAGACCCTGCCGCAGATGATCGTCGACCGCTTTGGAGACGGGGCGGCGCTCGGCATGCGCCTTCACTACGAGATCGAAACGGCCCCGCTTGGGACAGCCGGCGGCGTCGCGGCCTGCGCGCGTTTTGTGGACCCCGGAGAAAGCTTTCTGGTGATCGGCGGCGATGCGGTTCTCGACCTGGACCTGGGGCCCTGCCTGACGTTGCATCGGGCGCGGCAGGCCATGGCCACACTGGTGCTGCACCGGCAGCCGGAGCCGCTTGAGTATGGCCTTGTCATGACGGACGGCGCCGGGCGCGTCACGCGTTTCATCGAGAAACCCGCGTGGAGTCAGGTGTTCTGCGACACCGTCAACACGGGGATCTATCTGTTGCACCCGGCTCTGCTGGCGCGCATCCCCGCGCGCCGGCCGGTGGATTTCGCGCGCGACATCTTCCCGGCGCTGCTGCGCGAAGGTGCGCCGCTGTATGCCGCCGTCGCCGCGGGGTACTGGTGCGACATCGGCGATACGGAGAGCTACCGGCGGTGCTGTTTTGACGCGCTGGACGGGCGGTTCACGCTGGACAAGCAGGCGGTCCGGGCGCGCCCGGGCGTCTGGACCGCCTCGCCTCTCCCAGACGGCGTCCGGGTGACCGCGCCCTGTTACATCGGGGCGGACGTCCGGTTGGAACGCGGCGCCGCGGTCGGCCCGTACGCCGTGGTGGGGGCGGGGAGCCTGGTGGGTGCGCGCGCCGCGGTGGCGCACAGCGTACTCGAAAAGGCGGAGCTCGGGCCCGACACGCGGGTGTGGGGCGCCGTGGCCGCGCGGGGCTGTGTGGTGCGGGCGGGCGCCGCGCTGCGGGCGGGCAGTGTGCTGGGCGAGGATGTGCTCGTCGGCGCGCACGCCGTTGTCTGCGAGGATGTGCGCGTCTGGCCCGGCCGGGAGATCGAACCGGGCGCGCGCGTCGCGGACAGTCTGACCGGCGCGCAGTGCCGGCGGCCCGCCGTCTTTGACGGGCAGGGGCGTCTCTCGGGGCAGCTCCATGTGGACCTCACGCCGGCGCTGTGTCTGCGCCTGGGCGCGGCCTGCGCCCAGGCGGTCCCGGCGGGTGAGGTCGGGGTTGCCCACGCGAGCGGCGCGGCCGCCGGCGCGGCCGCGCTGGCGTTGGAAGCCGGCGCGCGCGCGGCCGGCGGGCACACGGTTGTGCACGATGCCGGCACGCCGGCCTGCGCCGCCTACGCCGCCGCCGCCCACCGCTGGCCGCTGTCCCTGTTTGTGTGGCAGGAGACCGAACGTCTCACGCTGCATGTCTTTGAGGCGGACGGCCTGCCGCTGGGCCGCGCCGCCGAGCGGATGCTGGCGGGGGCGGTCCAGCGCGGCGAGACGGCGCTTGCGCGCGCGGACAGGGTCGGCCGGGGCCGCCGCGTCACAGGGATGCCGGCGCGCTATGCCGCCTATGCCGCCGCCGCCGGACCGGTCGGTCCGCTGCGCGTGGGCGCGCCGGGGGCGGGCGTTTCGGCGGCGTTGCTGCGCGCGGCGCTGGCCGCCGCCGGCGCGGCGGTCAGCCCGGAGGGCGTCGCGCCATGCTTTGCGCTCACGGAGGACGGCCTTGCGCTCACGGCCGTGGACGAGCGGGGCCGCGGGCTGCCCCGCGAGAGACTGCTGGCCCTGACGGCCCTCACGCTGTGGGAATCCGGGCAGACGGTGCTGGCCGTGCCATACGACGCGCCGGTATTTTTGGACGCGGTGGCCGCGGCGGCGGGCGGACGGCTGCTGCGCCTCGGCCGGGACGCGGCCGAGATCGCCCGGCGGCGGCTGGCGGAGACGCCGCCGCTGTGGGACGGGCTCAGCATGGCTGTCTGGCTGTGCCGCGCGCTGGCGCGCGGCGGCCTGACGCTGGCGGCCCTGCACGACCGCCTGCCGCCCTCCGCGGTGTCGGTGGCGGAGGTGGGGCTGCGGGGCGGCCGCGGCGCCGCGATGCGCAGATCGGAAGAGCGT
>JAIRML010000117.1 GCA_031258665.1 Oscillospiraceae bacterium
GAAAACCTCCGGACCGATCTCAGCCTGGGGCAGATGATTTGGTTTGGGCAGGAGCTCTTGAAGCTGGAGGAAGGCAGCATCACCTTCCATACGCTGCCGGGCGACCCCACCGCGTCCTACCAGGGGGTCAGTTATATGTTGGTCGACCGGGATGCGATGCTGACGCTCATCAATGAGACCATCAACCCGTTTGTCAAAGACATCACCGCGGAAAACGTGAACATCAGCCACCTGCGCAGCAACCGGGGCCCGTGAGCGGGATGCCCGCAGGCCACATCCACAACACAAAGGAGATGGGGATACCCTTGACGCCCAAAGAGATAGCGCTGACACTGGCGAAGGTCGCCGACGCCAAAAAGGCCGAGGACATCCGCGTGATGGAGGTCGCCGACCTGACCGTACTCGCCGATTATTTTGTCATCTGCACCGGCACCTCCGCGGTCCACCTGCGGACACTGGCGGAGGAGATGGAACGAAGCCTCAAAGAGCGGGGCGTTCTCCCCCACCACGTCGAGGGGCAGCGGTCGGGCAGTTGGCTGCTGATGGACTACGCCGGCGTGGTGGCGCATCTGTTCCTGCGGGACACGCGGGACTTCTACGCGCTGGAACGCCTTTGGGGCGACGCCGTCACGGTGCTTTTCCCGGAGGCGTGACGCGCCCTGAGAAAATGAAAAAAATATTGATGTTGCGCGCGGCGTCGCGTGTGAAATCGCAATCGGGTGTCCCTCACCACCGGCACAGGGGCGGTGAGAGGAGCCCAGTCGGCCCGGAGGAGTGCCCGGGTTCTGGGAGATGATTGTTTGCAGTACGACAGTCGGAGCATAGAACAGAAATGGCAGGCGCGCTGGGCGCGCGAGGGCGTCTATCGCACAAACGGCGACCCGGGCAAAGAGAAGTACTATGTGCTGGTCGAATTTCCCTATCCGTCCGGCAACGGGTTGCATGTGGGGCATGCCCGCCCTTACACGGCCATGGACGTGGTGGCCCGCCGCCGGCGTATGCAGGGCTTTGATGTGCTGTTTCCCATGGGGTGGGACGCCTTTGGTCTGCCCACGGAGAACTATGCCATCGCCAACAAGATTCATCCCGCCGAGGTGACGCGGCGCAACATCGCCTTTTTCAAAAGCCAGATCGACATGATGGGCTATTCGTTTGACTGGGACCGCGAGGTCAACACGACAGACCCCGATTACTACCGGTGGACGCAGTGGATCTTCCTCAAGCTGCTTGAGCACGGTCTGGCCTACAAGGCGCGGATGCCGGTCAATTGGTGCACCTCCTGCAAGTGTGTGTTGGCGAACGAAGAGGTGGTCGACGGCGTGTGCGAGCGGTGTGGCAGCGAGGTGGTGCGCCGCGAGAAGAGCCAGTGGATGCTGAAGATCACGGCGTACGCCCAGCGGTTGTTGGACGACCTGGATCTCGTGGAGTACCCGGAGAGGGTCAAAGCGCAGCAGCGCAACTGGATCGGCCGGTCGGAGGGCGCGGACGTGGACTTTGCCACCACGGCCGGTGAGACGCTCAGGGTGTATACGACGCGCCCGGATACGCTGTTTGGCGCGACCTATATGGTCATCTCGCCGGAGCACCCCTATGTGGAGACATGGCGGGGCAAACTCGAAAACTATGACGAAGTGGCCGCCTACCGCGCGGCGGCGGCGCGCAAGTCGGACTTTGAGCGCACGGAACTCCAAAAGGACAAAACAGGCGTGCGCCTCGTCGGGGTGGACGCCGTCAACCCGGCCACCGGCGGGGTGATCCCCATCTTTGTGTCGGACTACGTGCTGATGAGCTACGGCACAGGCGCCATCATGGCGGTGCCGGGGCACGACGAGCGGGACTGGGATTTTGCGCGCGCGTTTGGGCTGCCCATTGTCGAGGTGGTGGCCGGCGGCGACGTGCAGGTCGCTGCGTTCACCGCCGTGGAGACAGGCACGCTCATAAATTCCGGCTTTTTGGATGGACTGGAAGTGAAACGGGCCAAGGCGAAGATGATTGAGTGGCTGCTCGAGAAGGGTTTGGGGCGGGCTGTCACCAATTACAAGCTGCGAGACTGGGTGTTCTCCCGGCAGCGTTACTGGGGCGAGCCCATCCCGGTGCTGCACTGCTCTGTCTGCGGCGCGGTGCCGGCGCCGCAGACAGAGTTGCCGCTTCTGCTCCCGGAGGTGGCCTCTTACGAGCCGACAGATACCGGTGAGAGCCCGCTGTCCAAGATGCGCGACTGGGTCGAAGCTGTCTGCCCGCGCTGCGGCGGGCCCGCGGAGAGAGAGACTGACACGATGCCCCAGTGGGCCGGTTCGTCGTGGTACTTCCTGCGCTACATCGACCCGAAGAACAGGAGCGCGGCGGTGGACGGGGCGCTGGCGCGCCGATACATGCCGGTCGATTGGTACAACGGCGGGATGGAGCACACGACGCTTCATCTGCTCTACTCACGTTTTTGGCACAAGTTTCTCTACGATATCGGCGTCGTCTCGACACCGGAGCCCTACGCCCGCCGCACCAGCCACGGGATGATCCTCGGCGAGGGCGGGGAAAAGATGTCGAAGTCGCGGGGGAATGTCATCAGCCCGAACGAGATTGTGGACCAGTACGGCGCCGATACAAT
>JAIRML010000262.1 GCA_031258665.1 Oscillospiraceae bacterium
GGGGGGGGAAACTCGATTGAAACTGCTTGAAGTCCGGCATATGGCGGTCGCGTTCAAAACGCAGCAGGGCGCCCTGCAGGCGGTCCGCGGCATCGACTTCTCGGTGGAGCGGGGCGAGATCCTCGGGATCGTGGGGGAGTCCGGTTCCGGCAAGAGCGTGGCCATGCTCTCCCTCATGGGTCTGCTGGCCGACAACGGCCGGCTGCTCTCGGGCGAAATCACCTTTGACGGGGAGAACATCTCCCCGCCGCCTCGGGCCGTCTCCCGGGCGGACGGGCCTTTTCTGCGGGAACGGGTGTGCGGCGCGCTCGCGCACCGGCGGGTGTGGCGCGCGTATCGCGAACGGATGCGCACGCTCCGCGGCCGCGAGGCGGCCATGATTTTTCAAGACCCCATGACCTACTTAAACCCCGTGCTGAAGATCGGCGTGCAAATGACAGAGGGCCTCCGTCTTCACAAGAAGTGCGGCCGGCGCGAGGCGTACGGGACAGCGCTGTCACTGCTGCGGCAGGTGGGGATCACCAGCCCGGAACAGCGCATGCGGCAGTACCCGTTTGAACTCTCGGGCGGCATGCGGCAGCGGATCATCGTGGCCATCGCGCTCTCGTGCGGGCCGAAGCTTCTGATCGCCGATGAGCCGACCACCGCGCTGGACGTCACCATCCAGGCCCAGCTGCTGGATCTGATCCGAACCATGACCAGGGAGAGCCGCACCTCCGTCATTATGATCACACACGATCTCGGCATCGTTGCCACGATGTGCGATCGGATCGCCATTATGTACGCCGGCGAGATCGTGGAGGAGGGGTGTACGGACGAGATCTTTTACACACCGATGCACCCCTACACCGTGGGGTTGCTCGGCAGCATCGCCAATACGGAACGCAGCGTCCGGCAGGCGCTGGTGCCGATTCCGGGCACGCCGCCCGACCTGCTGCATCTCACCGGCGGGTGCGCCTTTGCGCCGCGCTGCGCGGAGGCGATGAACATCTGCCTGACCTACCGGCCGGAACCCACCGGCCGAAGCCGGACCCAGCGCTGCCGGTGCTGGAAATACTGCGCGGGCGCCGCGCGGGAGATCGTCGAGCGGCAGATACGGTCGAGAGGGGGTGGGGCGGATGGCGACGCCGATTTTGGAGGTGGCGCATCTTTGCAAGCACTTTAACGCGGGGCGCGCCGTATCTGGGGAGACAAAAAAGCTGAAGGCGGTGGAGGACGTCTCATTCACCGTCGCGCCGGGCGAAACGATGGGATTGGTCGGCGAAAGCGGGTGCGGGAAGAGCACGCTGGGCCGGACGATCGTCCGCATCCACGACCCGACCGCGGGGCGCATCCTCTACAAGGGAGAGGATATCACCCGGCGGAAAAACAGGCGCCTGCTGCCGGTGCGCCGGAGCATGCAGATGATTTTTCAGGACCCATACGCCAGCTTGGACCCGCGCTGCACGGTGGGCGACATCCTGGCGGAACCGATGGAGGTCCACCGACTGTACACGAGGCGGGAGCGGGCGGCGCGGGTGCAGACCCTGCTGGAGACAGTCGGGCTGAAGCCGGACCACATCCGCCGGTATCCGCATGAATTTTCCGGCGGTCAGCGGCAGCGAATCAGCATCGCGCGGACATTGGCCCTCGACCCGGAGTTTATCGTGTGCGACGAACCGATCTCCGCGCTGGACGTGTCGATTCAGGCCCAGATCATCAACCTGCTGGAGCGCATTCAAGACGAGAGGGGGCTCTCGTACCTCTTCATTGCCCACGACCTCGGCATGGTCAGGCATATCAGCCACAAGATCGGCGTGATGTACCTGGGGCACATGATGGAATATGGGCAAACGGCCGATGTGTACGACAGCCCGTACCACCCCTACACAAAGGCGCTGCTCTCCGCCGTGCCCGTGCCGGACCCGAAGACGGCGCGTGTCAAACAGCGCATCGTGCTCAAGGGCGAGGTGTTCACGCCGATCGATCCGCCGGCCTGCTGCCTGTTTGCGAACCGGTGTCCGCATGTCACGGCGCGCTGCCGGCGCACCGAGCCGCCGGTGTGTGACATCGCGGGCCGCCGCGTCGCCTGTCATCTCTATGCGCCGGATTTTCTGGCGTTGCGCCGCAACGGTGAAAACCCGATCTTCACAGACCCGCCGGGCTGGCGGACAGACATCCCCCCGTGATCCCTGTCTGCCCAGGGAGACAGACATATTTGGTTTTACTGCAAAAATATAATGAACGATGGCCTTTATTCAGTATATCCAATCCGTTCCTTCGCTTTTTTGCAGTGGAATTATATTTACATTGAGGAGTGGATAAAGATGAAAAAGACGAAAACATGGGGCCTGCTGCTGTGCGCCGCGCTGGTTCTGACGGCGGCCGCTTGCGGCGCCGACGCCGGCCAGAAAGCCGCGGAGACGCGGGACGGAGCCCCGCGCAAGAGCATCACGATGAAGAGCGGCGCGATGGAGGGGTCCCTCGACCCGGCCGGTGTCGCGATCTCCTCTTACGTCGAGTATGCGAAGCTCTGCATCGACCCGCTCGTCTCTTTTGACGGCCAGGGCGCGCTGATCTATGAGGCCGCCGAGAGCCACACGGTGAACGAGGACCAGACGGTCTGGACTTTCCGCCTGCGCGCGGACGGCAAGTGGAGCGACGGTTCTCCGGTGGTCGCGGCCGATTTTCTCAACACGATCCGGCGCTGCCTCGCGCCGGACGGACAGTCCATCTATGCGGACCAGCTCTATGTGATCCGGGGCGCCCAGGAGGCGCATGAGGACCCGGCCCTTCTCGACGCCATCGGCGTGTCCGCGCCGGACGAGTATACGCTGGTCTTTACGCTGAAACAGCCTTGCACATACTTCCTCAAGCTTCTGACGCTGCCGGTATTTGCGCCGTCGAAAGAGGGCCTCGCGGTGAACAGCGACATTGCCTGGTATACAAATCCGGCCACCAGTCTCGGAAACGGCGCGTTTTACATGACGGAGTATGTCCAGGACGAGCGGTATGTGCTCTCAAAGAATCCCCACTACCACAGCGCCGACAGGGTGAAGATCGACGAGATTGTCGTGCGCACGATCACCGACAGCACGGCGGCGGTCGCGGCCTATCAATCCGGCGAGGTGGACGTGGCCTCCGGTCTGCCGGCCTATATTTTGGACGAATACGCGGGAAAAGAGGACCTATACATCTGGAACATGCAGACGACGAAATTCATCTTGCCGAATTTGCGCGTGGCGCCGCTGGACGATGTCCGCGTGCGGCAGGCCATCGCGATCGGGATCGACAGGGCCTCCGCCTGCGCGGCGGTGGGCAGCGATTATATCCCCACCACTTCGTTTGTGGCGAAGTCGATGGTCTCAAACGCCTCCGACAAGCTGTTTAGCGAGGAAAAGGCGCCGTTGTTTGCCGAGGACATCGAACGGGCCCGGCAGCTGCTCACCGAGGCCGGCTATCCGGGCGGGGCGGGCTTTCCGGCACTCACATACAACTACCCGAACACAGAGACAGACTCCGATCTCGCGCAGGCGATTCAGGCCCAGCTCAAGGACAACCTCGGCATCAACATCGAGCTGAACGGCATGGAGATGCAAGTGTTCTCCTCTGAGCGGCGCGCGGGGAATTTCGAACTCAGCCGCCACAGTTGGACAGCGGACTACACCGACCCGATCAACTATCTGGCGCTGTATACCTCTTACTCGGGCAACAACGACAACGGCGTCGACGACGCCGAATTTGACCGTCTGGTCGAGGCCTCCAACCTTGCGATGGACCCCGCCGAGCGGGGTGAACTGCTCCATGAGGCGGAGGCGCAGCTGGTGGCGAACCAGTTTTACGTGATCCCCCTCAACACGCAGATCTATGTCGGACTCCGCAACCCGAAGATCACGGGTGTCACCGTGAACGACCGGGGTGAGGGGATGTACCGCTTTGCGGACCTTCTGCCTTGAGATCCTGTCAGTGCCTTATGGCCGCGAAACGGCAATAAAAAACGAGAATTTGGGTTGTGGGCTGCGGAGGCAGCCCGCGTTGGGGAAGGATGAGCGCGATGATTGAGAGCTTGGTAAAACCGGGCATCCGGCAGATCCCGCCCTATATCCCGGGGGATACCGCCGAGAGCGCCCGCCGGCATACGGCGCAGGAGATTCTCAAGCTGGCCTCCAACGAAAACCAGCTCGGCGCGTCGCCGAAGGCCCTGGAAGCGATGCGCGCGGCGGTCCCGTTCGCCCATGTCTATCCGGACCCCTTTTGTGCGGGGCTGCGCGCGAAGATCGGCCGGGTCTTCGGGTTTGCGGACCCGGCCGACCATGTGACGATCTCCACCGGCGCCAGCGGGGCCATCGCGCTGCTGGGAGAAATTTTCATCGGCGCTGGTGACGAGGTCATCTACTGCGAACCCACATTCGGCGCGTACGCCGGGGCGGTCCGGCGCAACGCCGGCACGCCGGTGGTCCGGCCGCTCACGGCCGCCGGGGCGTTTGACTTGGACGCCATGCGGGCGGCGGTCACGGACAGGACGAAGATGATCTTCCTGTGCAACCCGAACAACCCGACGGGGGGCACAGTGGACCCGGCCGCGCTCCGGGCGTTTGTCCGCGGTCTGCCCGGCCATGTGGTGCTGGCGGTGGACGAGGCGTACATCGAATTTTCCGACGACCCGTCCGCCAGTGTGGTGTCCGAGATCGCGGAGGGCGTCAACCTCGTGGTCCTGCGCACATTTTCAAAATTGTACGGCCTCGCGGGGATGCGGATCGGGTACACACTCACGAACCGGGAGATCCACAGCGTGCTGCAGCGGAGCACCGGCGTCTTTGTCGCCGGCCGCCTGGCCCTGGCGGCGGCCGACGCGGCGCTCTCCGACACGGACTTTGCGGCGGAAAGCGTCCGGGTTGTCCGGGCGGGGCGGTGCTTTCTGACGGAAGCGCTGACGGAGATGGGCTGCCGGGTGTACCCGTCCCAAGCCAATTTCCTGTATGTGGACACGGGGTATGACCCCGCGGCGCTGGCGGCGGCCTGCAAAGAACGCGGCCTCATCATACGGGGCAACTTCGCCCACACCCGCATTACGGTGGGCACACCGCGCCAAAACGGCCACGCGGTGGAGATCCTGCGGGATGTCATGGCGTCCGGGGTTGTGCCGAGGGCCGGCACAGCGCCCCAAGCGGGCTGACGGCGGCGCGCGGCGCGGAGAGGGGGAGGCGTATGACGCAGTCATTGGCGGAAAGTCTGGCAAATGCGGCGCAGGGGGTCAATATCCTCTGGACGCTGGTCGCGGCCGCCCTGGTGTTTTTTATGCAGGCGGGGTTCGCGATGGTGGAGACCGGGTTTACGCGCGCCAAAAACGCAGGCAACATCATCATGAAGAACCTGATGGATTTCGCCTGCGGGACACCTGTGTTCTGGTGTGTGGGTTTTGGGCTCATGTTTGGCGGCGGCGGCGCGCTCATCGGCGGGCTCGACCTGTTCACCGGCGCGGCGGCGGCGGCGGACCGGTACGATTATACGGCGCTGATGTTTCAAACTGTTTTCTGCGCAACGGCGGCGACCATTGTCTCGGGCGCCATGGCGGAGCGGACGCGGTTTCGTGCCTATCTGCTCTATTCCGTCGCCATCAGCGCGCTGGTCTATCCGGTCTCCGGGCACTGGATCTGGGGCGGCGGCTGGCTCTCCGGGCTGGGGTTTCATGACTTTGCCGGCTCCACGGCGGTTCACATGGTGGGCGGCGTCGCCTCTCTGGTCGGCGCGAAGATGCTCGGCGCGCGCATCGGGAAATATGGCCGGGATGGGAGATCACGCGCGATCCCGGGGCACAGCCTGACGCTCGGCGCGCTGGGGGTGTTTATCCTCTGGTTTTGCTGGTTCGGGTTCAACGGCGGTTCGACGACCGCCATGCTCACGGACGCGGGCGGCGGCGTCCTCGGTCACGCCGCCGCGCTGCTG
>JAIRML010000249.1 GCA_031258665.1 Oscillospiraceae bacterium
CCCATCAGCACATTGGCTTTCACCTGCTCGCGCGCGCGCTCCGTCTCCTCCCTTGTCGGCCCTTCGTCGGCGAATCGCCGCACGATGTCGGCGACCAGCCGCAGGGCCTCCTGTTCTGTCTCCCGACCCAGCGCCGTATAGAGGCAGAACAGGCCTGTGTCCTCGTGGCCGACGGAGAACGAATAGATGGAGTAGCAGAGCCCCCGCTGTTCGCGCACCGTCTGGAAGAGCCGGGAGGACATGCCGCCGCCCAAGATGCCGGAGAGCACCTGCTGCGCATAACGCGCCGGGTGGTTGTACGGCAGCGCCGGGAAAGCCAGGCACAGGTGGTTTTGTTCGATGTCCTTGTGCCGCGCGGTGAAGGCGGGGACAAAGACGGCCGCCTCGGTCTCAGGGCCTGTCGAGGGGGCGAGCGAAGCAAACCGCGCCAGCAAAAAGGCGCGGTCCCGCGCGGAAAACCGCCCGCTCATGGCCACGACGATGCGGTCCGGGCGGTAATTTTCCCGCATGTAGGCGCCGATCCGCGCCGCCCGCAGGCGGCGCAGGGCGCCCGGCGTCCCGAGGATGGGCCGGCCCAGCGGGCAGCCGCGGTAGGCGGCGGAGAAGAGACGTTCGGAGACGAGGTCCTCCGGTGTGTCCTCGTACATGTCGATCTCTTCCAAGATGACGCCCCGCTCCGTCTCCCAGTCGCTCTCGTGGAAAGAGGGCTCGAAGAAGATGTCCGTCAGCACGTCGAGCGCCTGCGGCAGATGAATGTCGAGCGCGCGGACATAAAAACAGGTACACTCCTTTGTGGTGAAAGCGTTGACCTGTCCGCCGATGGCGTCCATCTCCGAGGCGATCTGCGCGGCGCCGCGGGTGTGCGTCCCCTTGAACACCATGTGTTCGATCGCGTGGGAGACGCCGGACAGACGCGCCGGTTCGTGCCGGGACCCGCTGCCCACCCAGATGCCGACCGCCGCCGACCGCACATGGGGGGTCTCTTCAAACAACAGCCGCACGCCGTTTTGGAGCGTGATTTTTTCTGTCACGCCGTCAGGTCCGCGCGGCCGGCTGCTGGCCGCCCTGGCGAGCCAGTTCGGCCATCGCGTCCTTGCGCGAGAGATTGATGCGGCCCTTTTCATCGATCTCGACCACCTTGACCCACGTCATGTCGCCGATGCTCACGACATCTTCCACTTTGGCCACCCGGTGGGGGGCCAATTTGGAGATGTGAATCATGCCCTCTTTGCCGGGGGCGAATTCGACGAAGACGCCGAAGGTCATGAGGCGCGTCACCCGGCCGTAGAAGAGGTCGCCGATCTTGGGGTCGAGCACGATGGCCTCGATGATCTTGAGGGCGCGCTCGCAGTCGTCCCGGTTGGGCGCCGAGATGAAGATGCGCCCGTCGTCTTCAATGTCGATCTTGGTGCCTGTCTCGGCCGTGATCTTTTGAATTACGCTGCCGCCCTTGCCAATGACCTCCCGGATCTTCTCCGGGTCGATCGTGGTTTGGATCATCTTGGGCGCGTAAGGCGAAAGTTCCTCGCGGGGCTTGGCGATGCAGGGCGCCATGACCTCGTCTAAGATGTTGTAGCGCGCGTCGCGGGTGATCGTGAGCGCGCTGCGGATGATCTCGGGGGTCAGCCCGTCTGTCTTGAGGTCCATCTGGATGGCCGTGACGCCCGCCTTTGTGCCGGCCACTTTGAAATCCATGTCGCCGTAAAAGTCCTCCACGCCCTGGATATCCACAAAGGTCAGCCAGCGGTCGCCCTCGGTCACCAGGCCGCAGGAGATGCCGGCCACCGGCGCCTTGATGGGCACGCCGGCGTCCATGAGCGCGAGCGTGGAGCCGCACACGCTCCCCTGGGACGTGGAGCCGTTGCTGGAGAGCACTTCGCTCACCAGACGGATGCAGTAGGGGAACTCCTCCTCCGAGGGGATGACGGGCTCCAGCGCCCGCTCAGCCAGCGCGCCGTGCCCGATCTCCCGGCGCCCGGGGCCGCGCGAGGGCCGCGCCTCACCCACCGAGTACGACGGGAAATTGTAGTGATGCATGAAGCGTTTTGTCTCGGAATCGAAGATGTTGTCCAGCTTTTGTTGGTCAGAGATTGTCCCCAGCGTGGCCACGGTGAGCACCTGGGTCTGCCCGCGCGAGAAGAGCCCGGAGCCGTGCGCGCGGGGGAACAGGGCCACCTCGGCCGACAGGGGCCGGATGTCCATCAGGCCGCGCCCGTCCACCCGCTTGTTCTCGTCCAGCAGCCAGCGACGCACCACATGCTTTTGCAGCTTGTAGAGCACGTCGCCCAGCGAGGATTCGACCTCGGGGTAGCGCGCGGCGTACTCCTCTGTGAGCTCGGCGCGCAGCGCCTTCAGGCGCTCCTCGCGTATATTTTTGTCGTCTGTGTCCAGGCAGGCGCGCAGCCTGTCTAAAACGGCCGCCTTCAGTTCTTCGTAAAGCTCGCCGTCAAAGGAGGCGCGGGCGTATTCGAACTTCTCGCGGCCAACCGCCGCCTTGATCTCCTCAATGAAGACGACGAGTTTTTTGATCTCCTCGTGGGCGGCCATGATGGTGTCAAACATCGCGTCCTCCGGCACCTCGCGGGCGCCGGCCTCGATCATGACCACCTTTTCTTTGGTGCCGGCCACCACCAGCGACAGGGTGCTCTGCTCCCGCTGGGCCGCCGTGGGGCTGATGACGCACCGGCCGTCCACAAGGCCCGCGGCGACGCCGGCGATCGGCCCGCCCCAGGGGATGTCGGAGATGGAGAGCGCCACGGAGGCGCCGATCATCGCGGGGATCTCGGGCGCGCAGTCCGGCTCCATGCTCAGCACGGTCGCCATGATGGCCACGTCGTTGCGCATGTCGGAGGGGAAGAGCGGGCGGATGGGCCGGTCGATGAGACGAGAGGCGAGGACAGCCTTCTCCGACGGGCGCCCCTCGCGGCGCAGGAACGAACCGGGGATACGGCCCACCGAGTAGAGCCGCTCCTCAAAATCCACGGACAGCGGGAAGTAGTCGATGCCCTGACGGGGCGTCGGGGAGGCGGTGGCGGTGACCAGCACGACAGTTTCGCCGTAGCGGACGAGGCAGGCGCCGCCGGCCAGCTCAGCCAGTTTGCCTGTCTCAACGGTCAGCGCGCGGGGGCCCAGTGTGGTAGAAAACAGACGCTGGGCCGGGAATTCACGCTTTGTAATCATGTTTGTCCTTCCTTTACTTCGGGGCGGCCGGGCAAAGCCCGGGCGCCCGGTTAAGATGGGCCCCGCCGGGACAAACACGCCACACGATGTTTAGCGATTGAAACCGACTCCGAACCGGGCGGTTCGGGGGCGCGTTCAAAGGCTAAACGGCGGCGCCTTGCACCGGATGGACCAAAAGGGAGGGAGAAGCGGCCAAAGCCCCTCTCCCGCCCCTTTTTTTGTAACTTATTGCCGCTTCGCGGCAATAAAAAACAGGAATTTGGGTTATGGGCTGCGGAGGCAGCCCATGTTGGTTGGATTCGGCCGCGCAGGCGCGCGGGTGTTTACTTGCGGATGCCCAGCCGGGCGATCAGCGCGCGGTAGCGCTCGACGTCTTTCTTTTGCAGGTAGTCGAGGAGGCTGCGGCGCTGGCCGACCATCTTGAGCAGCCCGCGCCGGGAGTGGTTGTCTTTTTTGTGCTCCTTGAGATGCCCCGTGAGCTGGTTGATGCGTTCGGTGAGGATCGCCACCTGCACCTCCGGCGAACCGGTGTCGGTCGCGTGGATGCGGTTTTCTTGGATGACCTCCGTCTTCTTTTCCTTGAGCAGCATACGTGATTCACCTTTCTTACCGGGTGTGTCCCGAGATTCCCAGAGCGCGGTGATGGGCGGGTGAAGTCCCCGACTGGCGGGCCGATGCCCCAAGACTGCGCAAAGGGCCCTGTAAAACGAATCTATCGTACCACATTTGTCTCGAAATGTCAAAGAAAATCCGCGGCCGCGCCGCTTTCCCGGAGCCGCGCCTCCACATCCGCGAGCTGCGCGGTGGTGTTGACGCCCAAAATCTCCCCTTCGCGCTCGCTGCGGCGGACGCCGACGCGGGCGCCGTCCGCTTGGAGGAGCGCCGGCACGTCGGTGAGGTAATACTCGCCCTGGGCGTTGGCGCCGCCGACCCGGCGCAGGGCCGGGAAGAGGAGCGCGGCCTCCATCACATAGACGCCGGCGTTCAGTTCGGAGATCTCTCTCTGGGCCGGCGTGCAGTCGGCGTCCTCCACGATGCCGGCGAAGGCGCCGTCCGCGCCCCGCACGACGCGGCCGTAAGGGAGCGGCTGCCGGGAGACGCCGGAGAGCAGCGTGCAGGCGTTGCCCTCCCGCCGGTGGGTGTCGAGGAGACCCAGAAAGGTCTCCCGCCGGATGAGCGGCATGTCCCCGTAGCAGATGAGCACCGGGCCCGCGCAGCCGGCCAGCGCCGGTTCGGCGCACAGCACGGCGTGACCGGTGCCGAGCCGGCGCGGCTGCTCGGCGTAGACATACGCCGGCCCCAACGCCGCCCGGACGGCCTCCTGCCTGTACCCCACCACCAGCACGGTGTCCGCCGGCGCGATGAAGTCCAGCGCGCGTAGGACATAGGAGATCATCGGCCGGCCGCAGGCCGTGTGCAGCACCTTCGGCGGACCGCCCGCCCCGGCGGCCATCCGCGTACCCTGGCCGGCCGCCAACACAATGGCTTTGACCCCGTTTGCGTTCACCCCGCCGCGCCCCCGTTCTCGGGCAGCATGGCGCTGCGCACCCGGAACCCGGCGCCGCAGGAGGCGGCCAGCGCGCGGCAGCGCTCGATGTCGGCGGTGGGCAGCAGGTCGACCACCGTCATGAGCACGGTGATCGTCTGGGCCGCCGCCAGACGGGTGAAGGTGAGAAGCGCCTCAAAAGCGCCCTTGTACACGGGGCGGCAGTGCGCCTCATAATGCGCTGCGTCGGGGTAGTTGAGCGACACCGAGACCGTGTCGACAAGGCCGCGCAGGCGCGGCGTCACGTCGGCGCCGTGGATCAGATTGGCC
>JAIRML010000149.1 GCA_031258665.1 Oscillospiraceae bacterium
ATCAGATCGCCATCGTCAGCGAAGGAAGCAACCCCGATCAGTATACGCTGGATAAGATCTCGTTTCCGAACCTCTTCGCGGCGTGGTCTGTCGCGGACGGCGAGGCGGCCGGGTCTTTGAAGAACTGCGTGGACAGCGCGTACACCGGGTTTCTCATCTTTGGCGTCTACGACAGGGAGGGCCGCTTGGTCCACGCGGAGACAAAGGCATTTTCCATTGACGCCGGAGAAAAGCAGCCGTTCGCATTCGCGGCGGATACCGCCGCGTACCCGGCGGGACACACGTATAAGCTTTTCTGTTGGAGCGATTCTTTCGTGCCGTTGATATAATCCAACGTGGGCTGCCTCCGCAGCCCACAACCCAAATCCCTCTCTCCCTTCTCTCACAGCGAACAGGAGGAGCCACACCCGGCTCCTCCTGTTCGCTTGAGAGGGGTCAATCGCCAAAACAGCGCCGCGCTGGTCACCGGCAGTCGGGACTCAGTTTATCCGCACGGTGGGCGATGGGGTTGCCTCTGGCGGCGGAGATGATTCCGGGGCGCCGGGCGCAGCGTCCGTCTCCGGCGCTGTGCCGTCCCCCATGGGTGCGGCGCGTTCCTCCTTCGGGTCCTCGTGGAGCAGCGGCTGAGAGACCAGCAGTTCCACCCGGCGGTTGCGCTGGCGGCCGTCGGGGGTGCTGTTTGTGGCAATGGGGGCGTATTCGCCGTACCCGCGGGAGCTGAAGTGTGTGGGGTCGAGGCCGCTGTCCTCCAGCAGCGCCATCAGGAAGTTGAGGGCGCGGCGCGCGCTGAGGTGCCAGTTGGAGGGGTACTGCGACGAGTGGATCGGCACATTGTCCGTGTGGCCGGCGACAATCACCTCCAGCGGATAGGCGGGGTTTTGATTGTCCCGCAGGAGCTGGGCCAGCATGTGCGCCTGTTCCTGCATGCTGGGCGTGATCTCGGCGCTGCCCGAGCTGAACCAGATGTCGCTCTTCAGGGTGATCAGCACATCCTGCCCCGTAAATGCCACATCGATGTTGTCGTCCATGTGGTTGTCGTCCACATAATCCTGCAGGGAGTCAAACAGCGGCCAGAGTTTGATGTCGCTGTCTCCCAGGCCGTCCCCGCCGCTTGGCGGCGTCGTCGGGGCGGGGCTGGAGCCGCCGTTCCCGGGCGGCAGCATACCGGGCGGCAGCACGCCTTCCCCGCCCGGCAGCAGGCCGGCGCCGAGCTCATCTTGGAACGCGGACATGATGGCCTGGTACTTATCCGAGTCGATTGAACTCGCCGCAAACAGCACGATAAAGAGCGCCAGCAAGAGCGTCAGCAGGTCCGCATAGGGGATAAGCCAGCTCTCGTCGGCGTGTTCTTCGTGGGGAGGTCCTTTGTGTTTGGCCATGTGCCCTTCACCCTTTCCCGACGGGCCCGTCCGCGCCGGCGGCGCGCTCCGTCATCGGAGACATCACGAATCCGCCTCCGCCGCCTCCGCGCCCTTGCCCGCCTTGCCCGAGCCGCTGCGCTCGGAGACGGACAGGAAGGCCAGCATCCGGTCTTTGAGCATGCGCGGGTTTTGCCCTTCGCTCAGGCCGATGATGCCCTCGATGGCCAATTGCTTGACCATGACCTCCTGCCGGGACTTTCGCTTCAGCCGGTTCGCAAAGGGGTGCCACAGCACATAGCCGGTGAAGATACCGAGCATGGTGGCAATGAACGCCGCCGAGATCGCGTGGCCCAGGGCCTCCGTGTCGTTCATCTCGGAGAGCGCGGCGATGAGCCCCAGCACCGCGCCCAGCACGCCCAGCGTGGGCGCGTAGGTGCCCGCCTGTGTAAAGATCTGGGCGTTCGCCGCGTGGCGCGCCTCCATCGATTCGATCTCCGTTGTCAGGATCTCCGCGATGTACTGGCTGTCGGCGCCGTCGGTCAGCATTTGGACGCCGCGCACGATGAGCGGCTCCTTGATGTTCGCCATCTCTTTTTCCAGCACCAGCAGTCCTTCCTGCCGCGCCAGTTCAGACAGGCGGACAATCGTGTCGATGATCTCCGCCTTGGTGGTGAATTTGGATTTCCCAAACAGGACGCCAAACAGTTTCCCCAAGTTTTTCAGCTCATTGCCCGGCGTCGCGATCATGACAGCGCCCACCGTGCCCATGAGGATAATCAAAATGGCGGCCGGGTTGTTCAAAGAGTCCAGAGGGACCCCCTTGTACTGCATGCCGATCAGCACAGCCAGTACGCCGACCACAACGCCGATCAACCCCATGATATCCACAGACACATCACCTCCCATTACCAATATCGTGATATCCGCGCACTTTATTTATGGGAAATGCGGCAGACACACAAAAAAGGGATGGCGGAGTCGGTGTCCGCAATCCCTTTTTATAAAAAATCGAGCCGTCAAGGGGGCCGTCGGCCCATCAAAAATACCGGCGCAGCTTTTCGGAGGCGGTGGCCTGGTCGGCGCTGATTGTGATCGTGAAGTCGATGTTGTTGGCCTGACCGAAGGCGTCCAGCCACTCGCAAAAGGTTTCGGTCTCCCGCGTGTTCTCCACGCCCGCGACCTTGTACAGGCTGTCGATGAAGACATGGGAGATGTCGTAGTTGCCGGCGTGCAGGCCGGCGATCAGCCCGCGCAGCATGTCGTAGCCCAAAATATCATAATCGGAGGCATTTACCAGCCTCGCCCCGTGGTGGATATCGTATGTCAATTTTTGCCCTTTTTCGATGAGAACGACGGCGCCGGGCTCGCTGTCCACGGCGGCATTGACAAGTTCGATCATGTGTTTTGTCTTTCCGGAGCCTTTCAGGCCCATGATGAGCGCAACCATGAGAACCATCCCCTTTCACATTGTCCGGCGTGGCGCATGGCACGGGCAGCGGCCGGGCCGACCACACCCCTCTCCAAACACACAACATCAGTACCTTGCTGCCGCAAAGCGACAACAAAAACGAAAATTTGGGATGTGGGTTGCAGGTGCAACCCACATCAGTGCCTTGCTGCCGCAAAGCGACAACAAAAACGAGAATTTGGGATGTGGGTTGCGGGTGCAACCCACATCAGTACCTTGTTGCCGCAAAGCGACAACAAAAACGAGAATTTGGGATGTGGGTTGCGGGTGCAACC
>JAIRML010000292.1 GCA_031258665.1 Oscillospiraceae bacterium
GCGCGGGCGCGGCATCCGCGGCGTCTGTGGGCGCGGCGGCGTCTGTGGACTCCGCCGCCGCGGGGGTCGCGGCGGCGCGCGCGACGGCCTGAGAAAACAGCGCCGGGAAGGCGATCCCGGTCTCCTGGGTGATCTCCTCCATCCGCGCCGACAGCCGCGCGCCGATCTCTTCCATCCGCATCTGGACAAATTGCATCGAAAAATCGGACAATACAGGCACCTCCCGCGTTTCCGCGCGCTCAGGATTTGTTTGGGAAATAATTGTTGCCCACCAGCATGGGGCGCTTGATCACTTCCACGACGCCGCTGCCCACACAGGCAAACAGCGTCCGGCTCACTTGGCCGCCCGTGTCCACATCCGAGTGGAACAGCGAGAGGCGGCGCAGGGCCTCTCTGACGCCCGAGAGATTTTTCTCCCCGATGCGGAAATAGTCGTTGTGGCCGTGCGCGTCGATGCCGCCGTAGAGGGAGATCAGCAGCTCCTCCCGCCGCACGCCGAACCGCTGCGCCATCTGTTGGAGGAGAAATCCGGGGGCCAGGTCCGCGTAGCGGCTGGGCAGATCGCCGGCGGGGAGAGCGCGGGATACCGGCAGCTGGATGTGGGCCATCCCCATACACGGGCGGCGGCTGTTGTAGTAAACGAGCCCCACACAGGTCGACAGGGCGAAGGTTTTGATCATATCGTCGGGGTTGTCCGACACCGCCCAGCCGCCTATGCTCACAATGTGTTCCATGCTTCCGCCCACGCCCCTCTGTCCTACACCCCCAGACGTCTTAAGATGTCTGGGGGTGAGATAAGACCGTGCGATCTTACCTCGGTTTTGCACCCTGTCTTCCTCACATGCGATTATCCCCGGTGGTGGGTTTTTACGTAGTCCATCAAGAGACGGGCGATCTGTTCGAGGCCGGCCTGCCGGACGACGGCGCCCATGACAAAGGCCTCGCGCGGCATCCCGTAGACGACGCTGCTGTGTTCGTCCTGCCCCAGGGTGTACGCGCCCTGCCGGCGCATCTCCAACAGACCCCGCGCCCCATCGGCGCCCATGCCGGTCAGGATGACGCCCACGGCATGGGCGCCGGCGCTGGCCGCCACGGAGGAAAACAGCACGTCCACCGACGGGCGGTGCCCGCTGACCTTCTCGCCCGGCGCGCACTGCACCAGGTAACCGCCGCCCGCCTGCGCCTTCACCCGCGTCTGCAGGTCCCCGGGGGCGATGAGTACCAGCCCCTGCCGCACCTCGTCGCCGTCCCGCGCCTCCCGGACGCGCATGCGGCACTCCCGGTCCATGCTCTCCGCATACATCCGCGTGAAATCCGGCGGCATATGCTGCACAATGACCATGCCGGGGAAATCGGCCGGAAGCTGGCGCAGGATCTGCGCCGTACTCTGTGTGCCCCCGGTGGACGCGCCCAGCGCCACAAGGCCGCCAAACGGCCGGCCCCCGACACTCCCCCACTCATACCCGACTCCGTCGCCCGCCATCGTGCGGCGGCGGCGGGCGACCGTGCTGTGGTCGGCGATCTTGATCTTCTGAATCACGTCGCCGCAAAATCGGTTCAGATCTTCGGCGGCGGCGAGCCTCGGTTTGCGCAAGAAGCAGAGGGCGCCCGCCCGGAGCATCTCACTTTCGTGCCACGCTTCGGCGCCCATCGCGATGACCGGCATCGGCTGCTTCTGAAGCAGGGCGCGCAACGGGCCCGCGCCTCCGGGCAAAAACAGCGCGCTCTCGACCACCAGCACATCCGGTTTCAAGAGCAGCAGGCGCCCCTGCCCCTCCTGGGGATGCGACGACTCGCCCACCATCGAGAGCGCGGGGTCCCGCGCGATCTGCTGCACGAGCGCCGTGCGGAGGGTGATGGAATCCTCTACCAGGAATACCCGGATCGTCCGGACCGGCCGGTCCATGGAACCCCCCCTCTGCGCTCACCGGCGGCGGATACAGGGGGCGCCGGGCGCATACTTTTTTGTCATTTTTGATTCCACTGCAAAAAAGCCAACGTGGGTTGCACCCGCAGCCCACAACCCAAATTCTTGTTTTTTGTTGCCGCTTCGCGGCAACAAGGTACTAAGGAACGGATTGGATATACTGAATATTGTGTCATTGCTTTAGCAATGACACAATATTCAGTATAAAAGTCCTCGTTCATTTTTGCTTCGGTTTGGCATAAATGGACGGCTGGACGAAATCAAACAGGGTCTCCCCCTTGGAGATGGTCTCCGACAGGCCGATGAACAGGTGCCCGCCGGGTTCCAGCGCCTGGTAAAACCTCTGCAGCAGCGCATCGCGCGTCGGCTGATTGAAGTAGATCATCACGTTGCGGCAAAAGATCACATGGAACTTCCGGCGGAAGGGGAGACGCGTCTCCATCAGGTTGAAGGAGCGGAAGATGACCTCGTTTTGTATGGCCTCGCTGACCTTGTACCGGCCCGGCCCCACTTTGCGAAAGTACTTCGTCTTCCACGCGGGCGACACATTGTCGAGCCGTTCCTCGCCATAGACGCCTTCCCGGGCCTGGGCCAGCACCACGGGGGAGATGTCGGTGGCCAGGATCTTTGTGTCCCAGCCCGCCTTGCCGAGGCCGAAGTACTCGTCGATGACCATGGCGGTGGTGTACGGCTCCTCGCCCGACGAGCAGCCGGCGCTCCAGATGCGCACGTCTCTGTCGGGCAGCGACTTTTCCAGTTGGGGGAGGATGACCTCCCGCAGAAAGTTGTAGTGCTGCTCCTCCCGCATAAAATAGGTGTAATTCGTGGTCAGGCGGGTCACCAGCATCTTGGCTTCCTCGCCGGTCCCGTCACTCACCACACACTCGATGTACTCGTTCAGAGAGGAAAACCCCTTGTGGTTGATGACATTCCAGAGCCGGCCCTCCACAAGGGCGAGCTTTTGCTCCAGATTGATCCCATACTGTTCCCGCATGTAGTTTACAAGCCGAATGAACTCGTCGTGCTTGATCTTTTCCATCCCGACGCGTTTCGCCTCCTGTCCTCCGCGCGTCCGCGCCCCGTCGCCCGGTCGGCCGTTGTCCGGCCGGGCGTTGTCCGGCCACATCGTATTATAATATCGTACGCAACGGCGGAAAAGTGAATCCGCTCCGGACATTTTACCTCCGCCCGCACCCCCGCCGCACGCAAACGACCCGCTGTTTGCTGCGTTTTCCACAACAAATAGCGGGTCAGATCACAGACCGACGGCCAGGCCGCGGGCCCGGCGGCCCCATTGGCGCCGCCGGCGTCACAGCGGGCGCTCTCTGTCGATGCCGGCCATGGCCGACGAGG
>JAIRML010000205.1 GCA_031258665.1 Oscillospiraceae bacterium
GCATGCCGTTCCACATCAGTTCGCCTTTTGTGCCCCAACTGATGTCTATGTTGTACCCCTCGCCGCCATTGTAGTCCACGCTGTTCAGCTTGCGGGCGATGTCGCGCCAGCGCTCGCCCTTTTTGCGGGGGTCGACGGCGGCGTCGAACACCGTGCTGCCGGAGCCGTCTGTCAGACCGACAAAGTTCCAGCCGGGCAGCTCCTGCAAAAGCTCCTCAAACTTGTCTTCGGCCCTCTCGATTCTGTCCTCATGCGCGTCTGTGCCGCCGGCGAACGCGTGATAGGGGTCGTAGGCGGTGCTGATATAGCCGGCGAAGACGCCGGGGTTGTCCAGAATGGTGTTCCACATGGCCGGGGTGCCGCCCGCCAGGCTGATGGCATAGATCCGCTGGATGTCGATGTTGAGATTTTCCACCAGTTCCTTGACGATGTACATGTAGTTGTTGTTCCAGTTCGGCCCGGGTGTCAGCACAAACGCCTTTTGCCTCTCCTGCGCCGCTTCGCTGCCCCAGACGGTGGCGTCGGGGTGGGTAAACAGCGCGCCCATCTGCCGGCTGGCGTCCGCGTTGCCAAGAACGTCATCCACATAGGCGGTGTCGCCGGAGGGGAAGTGCACGACCAGCGGGATCTTGGCGAGATTTGCGTCATATTTGTCATACCCCTTCGGGATATACAGATGGAATTTTGTCTGGCTTTCGTCCGCCGGATTGGTGTATTTGAACGTCCTGAAATCGTCGATCGTCTTGCGCACCTCGGTGGACCAGACGTTCATCTGCTCGATGTGGGGCAGCCACTTCCCGTCCGCGCGCAGCAGCGTTCCGGTGATCGGGCTGGTGGCGGTGGTGATGCCCCTGGGTTCGATCACATGCCCCTTCACCGTCATCACCGGGTACGCCTGGTGGACATACAGGGGATTGGGCCGGGGGCGTATGCGCAGGCTGGTCTCGAAACAGACCTGGTCGCGGTAGGAGGTGAAGTCCCAGCTGTTCAGGCCCAGGTTGATGAACACATATTTGCCCTGCGGCTGGTAATCGTCCTTTTGGCCGCTGTTGTTGACGTACAGGTTTACGATGTCGCGGTCACTGGCCAACTGATAGGTCTGCTTGTCGGCGTGCTCGACGGAGTACTCGATCGCGTCGCAGAGGATCTCCTCGGCGTACTCAATGCGGATGGCCGTGACGGTTTCGCCCCAGTCGAGCACTTCGGTGACCAGCCTGGCCTCCACGATCGCGTCTTCCCCCTCCAGTCTGGGCGCGCTGTCCGGGATCACGCGCGGGGTCCTGGGGCTCATCCCCTCATAGGAGACACGGCCGCCGCCGGTCTCTTCATTGAGATTCACATCATAGGCCACTTTGTCGAGGACGGATCTGTCGAAGCCCTCGTGCGCGCCTTTTTCCTGGGAAAAGGCCCAGTCCTGCACGACGCGGTTGCGGTTCGCGGCGTTCCATACCCAGTGCGAGGTCTGCGGGAGCGTGCCCGGCATCACGGAGGAGTAAATGACGGACGCCCCGGCGGCCTCGGCCTCATCCCACTGGGCCTTGGCCATCTTTTCCGTCGCGTCCCCCTTCAGCGCCGGGTTCGACGTGGGATTTTGGTTGACAAGGCCGTTCCACATGGTGTTCCAGTCGTTGACCACGACGACCGTTTTCCCCGCCGCCATGTTCAGCCTGTGGGCGAAGTCGAACATCCGCTCGCCCTTGATGCGCCCGACGGCCTGTCCGCTGAAAAAGCCGCCAAACCCTGTGCCGTAATCCTGGCCCAGGTAGGTTTGGTCGCCGTAAACCGGCCCGGTGCGGTCGGTATGGCCGCCGATCAGCCACATCGGCGCCATGTCAAAAATCTTGGTGATCTGCCCGTCGGCGTACCGCAGCCATTGCTCGAAGTTCCACCTTGGGACGTCCTCAGCGGTTATTGGCACGCCGTTGTAAGGGACACTCAGCGGGCCGGGCAGGGATGTGTTGTTGGCAAACGAATTGTACCCGTCCATGCCGTTGATGACCAACGCGGAGAAAATGTCCACCTCGGAGAATTCGTCTGTGTCTTCATCTTTCGCCAGGGCGTCCCAGCGGGGAATCAGGGTGGCGTAGAGAGACGACGCGCCGTCCATCAGATTCATGCCGACGACACGCTTTGTATCGACGTTGAATGTGTCCATGATCCAGTGCATGACCTTGATGTAGTCCTGCTGCATGGGGGACTCTGGATACCATTGATCCCAGTTGGCGCCGCCCGGCGTAAAGAACGAAAACATCGAACTGTCGGGATATCCGCCCGTGAGCGGCCCGGCGACGCTGAGCACAAAGCTGGGGTGCCTCTCCTGCGCCTCCGCGTCGGCCCAATACACGGCCTCGGGGTGGGCCATCAGCGCGCCCATGTGCCGTTTCAGACCTGAGATGGTGCTTCCTGTTTCCGGCCACTCCCACTCTACCGGGTCGTCTTCGCCTTCTTGTACCTGCGCCAGGGCGCCTTTTTGTATGTGCGGGTCGTCCTCAAGGCTGCTGTCGCCCGTGTTGGGGTAATGGACGACCAGGGGCAGGGGTTCCCCCTCGTTGTCGTCTTTGGCCACGTCGTACCCCGGCGGGATATAGAGATGGAATTTCAGATAGTTCTCGGGCCTGTCCGGATTTCTGTAAATAAATGTCCGGAAGTCGTCAATCACCGTGCGCACTTCCGTGGACGCGGTGCGCACCTCAATCACGTTCGGTCCGAGCAGAGCGGCTGTCAAGGCGGGGTGATTGCGATCCTTTTCGATGGCCATCAGATCGGGACCGAAGGAGGGACCGGTGCTCGTAGTTGCGGGCGGGGCGACTTTCCCGTTCACCGATGTGATCGGCAGGGACTGCGTAAAGTGTAATTGCAACGTGCCGGACGACAGTCTTCTCGAATCCCTGAAGACAATCTGATCGCGGTAGGTGGTAAAGTCCTCGTTTTCGACGCCAAGGTTGATGAACACGTACTTGCCCTGGAGCTGGATGTCGTCCTTCCTTCCACTGTTGTTGACGTACAGGTTTACGATGTCCCTGTCGCTGACCATCTTGTAGGTCATTCTGTCGGCGTGTTCCAGCGAGTACTCGATGTCACCGCACCAGATCTCGTCATCGTACTCAACGCGTATGGCGGTGACACTCTCGCCCCAGTCGAGCACCTCGGTGACCAGCCTGGCCTCCACGATGCGAAACGGCACCGGGTCGGCCGCCAACGTGACGGGGACGGCCCCCCATACCAGTGCCAGCGCCAACATCAGAACCAGGATCTTTTGGGTCTTTCTCACTGCGCGTCATCTCCTACTAACATTTTTGACGGGGCTCTATGCCCCCCATTTTGAAACAATTTCGGAACAAATCGCGCGGGGCTGACTTGTCGCGGAGCACACCTCCCTTCGGCAGCATGGTTTGACACTTGTCCGGCACCCCCCTTCCAAGGATGCTTTTGAAAAGGTATACGTTTTTAAAATTGTTATTTCCGGACATTCTCCTCACGCGAACCGGTCGAAGTGCACAAAAAAATGTTGCGTTAGGACCTTGACTTTGCGAATTCTGGGAGATATAATGAAAAGAAAAGTGTTTGTGGAACAATTTTAAAAACGTATACCTTTTCAAAAACGAGAAAAAACACCGTTT
>JAIRML010000254.1 GCA_031258665.1 Oscillospiraceae bacterium
TAGAACTGGCCAAGGAGCACCTGCCGGACATACTCTTTGTGGACATTGACATGCCGTTTGTCAATGGGCTGGAGTTCATCGAAACACTGTCCAATTTTTTGAGCGGCGCGGTGATCATCATCATCACCGGCTACGACGACTTCAAATACATACAAAAGGCGCTGCGCCTGGGCGTCTTCGATTATCTGTTAAAGCCGATCATGGAGTCCACGCTGTTTGACACGGTGGACCGCGCCAAGGCGTGGTTGTGCCAAAACCACAAGGAAGTCAAGTACTTGGAGTGGGCGAAACTTCAGATCGAAAAAAACCGCCAGGCGCTGACGACGTCGTTCTTTTCCGGATGGCTGGACGGGCACTACAGCGAGACGGAGATCGACCAGCAGATGGAATACCTGAACCTGCAGGTGCCGATCCCCTGCGGGGTGACGGTGGTACACATCGCGTCCAAGGAGTCGCTGGCGGTGCTGGAACAGGGCTGGAACGAAAATCTTCTCTATTACGCCGCCGAAAACATCGCGCTGGAGCTGTTCTCCTGCTTCGCGCCCGTCTCCTCATACCAAAACGACGGGGGGGACCTGGTGTTGCTGTCCGCCTGTGAGCCGCGCCGGCCGTGGGAGGAGGCCGGGCGGAACCTTTCGGAGGCGCTGCAAAAGCACCTGCCGGTGCAGGTGGAACGGATGCAGGTGGTGTGCAATTCCAAGAAGAAGATGCCGGAAATCTATCTGACCTCCATGGGAAAATTTCAGGCGGCCATGCAGTGTTCCTCTCTGGTGACAGAGACCAAGCGCTATATTGAAAGTCACTATGGAGACACGCAGCTGTCTCTGCAGGCGGCGGCGGCCAGCCAGCATGTCTCGCCGGAGCATCTGAGCCGCGTGTTCCGGCACGAGACAGGCGTCACCTTTGTGGACTACGTCACGCAGACGCGCATCCGCAAAGCGGTGGAGCTGCTGCTCGGCAGCGATTTGAAAATATACAACATAGCGGAACAGACCGGGTATTCCACGCAGCACTACTTTTCTGTCGCGTTCAAACGCGCGTTGGGGGTCTCTCCCCTCGAATACCGCAGAGGCCACATCTGAGCCTTTCCCGCCGGGGCAAGGTTCGAAGGCCCGCAAAACAGATGGTGCCTTGGTGCCGCGACGCGGCCACAAAAAACAAGAATTTTTTGGGATAGAGCCCCTCCGCGGTTTGCGGAATTCATTTCCGCAAACCGCACCCTGCGGGGCGCCACAGCGCCCCGAACCAGCCCCCGTGTTGTTGAAAAACAAAGTTTTTCAACAAGTGGCAAGAATTTGGGTTGTGGGTTGGCAGGTGCAGCCCACGTTGGATGAGGTGACACGGATATGGCAGGGTCGCCGGGCGCGAAGTGGTGGAAGGCGCCCTTTGGGCGGAGAAACGGAGACAGCGGCCGGGGCCGCCCGGTCGCCACGCTGGCGGCGTTTGTGTTTTTGCTCGCGCTGCTGACCGGGTGCGCGGCGTCCGACACGCTGCCGTCTGTCACCTATGTGATCGGCATCTCGCAGGCGAACATGCGGGAACCGTGGCGTCTGGTGCTGACGCGTGAGCTTCAGGAGGAGGCGACCAAGCACCCGGAGATCCGCCTGGTGTTTGTCGACGCGACACAGGACAGCGACAAACAGATCAAAGACATCGAACGCCTGCTCGGCTACGGCATCGACCTGCTGATCGTTTCGCCCTGCGACGTCGAGCGGCTGACGCCGACCATCAGCGAGGTGTATCAGAACATTCCGGTGATCGTGCTGGACCGCGGGGTCGAGGGCTACGACTACACCCTGTTCATAGGGCCGGACAACGAGTCCATTGGCAAGCAGGCGGGGGAGGCCATCGTCAGCATGGCCATGGGGCGGGCGTTCTCCGTGCTGGAGCTGCGGGGCGGCGCCAACTCCCAGGCCAGCGCGGCGCGAAGCCGCGGGCTGGAGAACGCGCTGGCGCGCCACCCCTACATCCGCACCCGCGTTGTCGTTGTGGAGAACGAGTCGCGCGACGCCGCGGAGGACATCGTGGCGTCTCTCGGCAGCCAGCTGGAAGAGGTGGATGTGATCTTCGCCCACAACGATTACATGGCGCTCGGGGCTTACCGCGCCATGAAAAACGGGGCGAAGGTCTCCCCAAAGATCATTGGGGTGGACGGGTTTGTGGGGCAGGACGACGGGCTGGAGCTGATCCGCAAGGGCGTGATAGACGAGACCATCACCTGCCCCACCGGGGGGCGCGAAGCGATTCAGTTTTCACTGGATATCTTAAAAAATGTCAGCGGTGTCCCCAAACAGGTGATCCTGCGGAGTCACAACATCACGAGGGCCAATCTGGAGAGCTATGAGCGCAGTCTGGACAAAGCGCCGCACGAGCTCGCCGGCGCGATCCGCGTCGGGTATGCCCAGGTGGGCACGGAGAGCGGGTGGCGGATCGCCAACAACAGCTCGATCCGCGAGGCGGCCAAGGACTTCAATGTGGAACTGACGGTGATAGACGCCAACCAGTCCCCAGAGAGGCAGATTGAGGCGGTGCGCACATTTATATCTCAAAAAATGGATGTTATTGTGATCTCGCCCATCATAGACAGCGGCTGGGAACCGGTGCTGGAGGAGGCCAAGCGCGCGGGCATTCCGGTGCTCCTCTCCGACCGCAAGATCAACACGGAGGAGGACGACCTCTTTCTCACGTACATCGGCGGGGACTTTATAGAGGAGGGGCGGCGCGCGATGCGGTGGGTGGCGGCGAACGTGCCGGACGACAAACATCCGGTGCGCATTCTTGAGATCCAGGGGACCATCGGCGCAAGCCCCACCATAGAGAGGAAGGCCGGGTTTGAGGCGGTGCTGGCCGAGAACGGCAGCTACAGCATTGTCCACTCGGGTTCCGGCGATTACACGATCGAGGGGGGCCGCCGGGTGGTGGAGAATTACTTGCGGGCGCGCGCCTGGGACATTGACGTGGTTTTTGCGCACAACGACGACATGGCCTTGGGGGCCATACAGGCCCTGGAGTCGGCGGGGATAAAACCGGGGGAAGATGTCAAGATCGTGTCGGTGGACGGGACCAGGAGGGCGGTGAAAGCCATCATTGACGGCAAACTCAACTGTGTGGTGGAATGCGCCCCGTTTTTGGGGCCGCAGCTTATGAAAGCCGTGACCGACCTGATGATGGGCAAGGAGCTGCCGCTGCGCATCATCACGGATGAGAGGGTGTTCACGCGAGAAAACGCGGAGGAGGTGCTGCCTGGAAGGAGTTACTAACGTGGGGCTGCCGCCGCAGCCCATCTCTCGGCGTGTCGCCTGCGGCTTCGGGGTTAGCGGTCCCCGCCGCGCGGGAAAGACGGCGCGTCCTGAGGCAGCGGGGCGGAGCCTGTCTGCTCGGCGGCGGCGTATCAGATCGAGTGACGCGCACCGCCGCGCGAGACGTTTTCATGTACTGCGAAACTGGCAATATCAAAAATATGCCCATGCATGCTAATAAAATGTAAAGACGGCAGGGGGCGCTTCCTGTATACTGTAAAGAGGGAAAAGGGTGACACGGGAAGAGGGGGTGTGTTCGGAGCGCCGCGGCCCGGGCGCGTTGGGGAAAGCTCGAAAACGACGGTCGTTGCTGTTTTCAAAAAGGTATACCTTTTTGAAAACGCGCCATGAAACCTGATGCGCTCAATTACATCAACAGAAGTCGCAAAGTCAGGATGACTGCGCGGCTTTTTTTGTGCATTTTAACCGCGAAAGACAGAGCGGATTTCTAAAAATGACAATTTCAAAAAGGTATAGCATAGCAGGCCGTGTGAAAATTGCTGAAGGGCTGCGGCCCAGTGGGTTTCGCGCGCCGCGGGGTGTGTCCGGAAGCGGGGTGGTCGCTTTTGTGTGCAGAGGAGGCGACCGAAGGGAGGCCGTGTGCAGACGGCCTTGCGCCCTGCTCCCATTCACCGCGCCCACGGCGGACCGCGTCCGGGCCTTCTGTGCGCCGTCTCACAAAAGAAACACGAAAAAAGGAAAAACGGCGCCCAAAAGGCGCCCAAAAGAAAGGAAAAAATGACGATGTATCACTTGAGTGCCAAAAGACTGCTCTGTATAGGCATCGCCCTGGTCGTGCTGCTGGTCTGCGCCGCGCCGGGCGCGGTGTTTGCCGGGGGCGGGGCCGCCGCGAACGCCCCGGCCGGACTGGACGATCTGTCCACCACCGATGGTTCCAAACCGTACCCCGCCGCTGTCGCTTCCTACTGCAACACGGAGGGTGGGAAGGACAAAACGGCCGCCCTGACAGACGGCGTGATTGCCTATACGGAGGGCATTGAAGGCGGGGGCGCCGTGCACAACCGCTGGACGAATTATGGCCATACCGGCGCCACGACAGACTGGGTCGGCGTGCAGTTTGGTGTGACCCAGCTTGTTTCGGACATCGATTTAGAGGTATACATCGATCCGGACATCCCGCAGATCACGGCCCCGGCCATGGCGCCGCCCGTTTCAATCGCTGTGACGTATAAGAACGACAAAGGCGAATTTGTCCCGGCGACTGGCGTGACGGCCAATCCAGCTGTGCCGGCGGCGTATCTGAACACACTCACGTTCGATGGCGTGCTGACACGGGAAATCCGTGTGACGCTGGAGCGCCCGACCGGCAAGTATGTCGGCCTGACGGAGATGACGGTTTACGGGAAAAAATTGGCCGCGTACAGCGAGGCGGAGGTCAACGCGGCGCTGGTGTCGGGCGGAACGACCGTGACGGCCAGCCATTACTACAGCTCCGGGAGCACGAGCGACGGCCCGCAAAACGCGGCGGACGGCGTCATCGCCTACACGGACACCAACCCGCGCAGCCGCTGGGCCCTGTGGAACCACAGGGGCACGGCGGAGTGGATCAACTTTGATTTTGGCAAAGCCGCCGGCGTGAACCGCGCGGAGATCTATGTCTTTACCGACAAACCCAGCCCCGGCAACACGGTGGAGCCGGCGTCGATCACCGTACAGTATGACGAGAACGGCGTATGGAAAGACGTCGCGGTGATCCACCAGGCGCCGGCCGCGGTTGTCGGTGCAAACATGAACGGGGCGGGCGGACACAATGTGATTGTGTTTGAGGAGGTCGTCACCCATCAGATACGGCTGCAAGTGCAGTTGCAAGCGGGCAAATCGGCCGCCCTGACCGAGGTGGAGCTCTTTGGCCGGTACGAGGAGGACACGCCCGTGCCGACGCTTCCGTCCACCGAGAACCTCGACAATTTGGCGCTGAACACGGCGGGGGGAGGGTACCCCCAAGTGTTTGTCAGCGTGGAGCCGGATCAGGTGACGGACAACGCCGCGAAATTGGTGGACGGCATCATCTCCGGCCTCCAGAATCTCCCCAATTATGACGCCGGGCCGAGAAGCCGCTGGACCAGCTACAACAACCCCAATCTGGTCTCGACCATCGGTTCGCGGTTCAAAGTGCCGCAGACGGCGGAGATCGTGGAGCTGTACGTGTACAACGACGGCGGGGGCTGTAAGCTGCCGAGCGCGGTGCAGCTGGAGTATTACGACGACGCAGAGGCGGTGTGGAAGCCCGTGACGCTGACCTTTGTGCAGGAGAACAAGACCACGGTGTTTGATCACCCGGATTCCGCGGGCAAGGTGTTCCGGTATCTGTACGCGTTCGAGTCCGTCACAACCAGCGCCGTGCGCGTGCGGCTGACGCCCGCCTCCGGCGCGTCGCTGGCCGTCAGTGAGCTGCAAATCTGGG
>JAIRML010000306.1 GCA_031258665.1 Oscillospiraceae bacterium
CGGAGCGCTCGCCTCCGCCTCAATGACGAACTGGGATGTCAGCGGCGGCACGAGCGCCGAGTATAACATAATGTCGGCGGAAAACGCTGGGTCCAGCTTCGCGCCCGTGACGGTGAGCGACACGAGATCCGCGCCGCCGTCCGTGCCCGGAAGCACCTGGACGGCGGCCGACTGGACGGGTGCGCCCGTTCGCCCGGCGCTGTCCACAGGCACGACGGCGGCCTTCACATATTTCCCCGACAGAGCCGATGTCACGGCGACGGCGCCGGTGGTCGCGGTCTCGACCGGTTGAAACGGACCGGTCGGCGCGGTGGACGCGTACCAGCGGTAGAGGGAGACGCCCTCGGCGGCGGCGTCCGGGCTTGTGTACGCATATCCAAGCGTCAATGTCAGGTCGTCCGCCGTGATCTCCGCGTCTGTCGCGCCGGGCGCGTTTGCCTGCCAGGTAAATGGTATGAGCACGCCGTTTACTTTGTACTCCTCAAACCGGACCGGTGCGCCCGCCGTATTGCCCGCGTAGAAGCCGATTTGAAAACCGGAACCGAGCGCCGTGTTCGTGTATTGCCCGGTCGTGCCCATGGTGTTCCATTCGGAACCGTCCGCAGAGTATTCCGACGTGTAGACGTCGCCGAGCTTGGTGATGCGCAGATACATCTCGTCGCCGAACGAATCGTTGCTGTATTGTTCCTCGTTGCCGGCGCCGTTTGTTTCACTGATCGCGCCGACGCGCGGGGCGCCTCCCTGGTATTTGCGCAGGGCGGACACGTAGTTGTTCAGATCTTTCAAAAACATGATACCCGCTTCTTGATAGCCCGCGCTTGGCTTGCCCGTCATTTTGACCTGCGCCGTAAAATTGCCCGCGACGCCGGCGGGGATGTCCGTGATGAAGACGTTGGGCATGCTGTTGCCCGAGTTGTAGATGCCGCCGCCGTTTGACGTGATCGTCACGGCGTCGCCGCCGATGGAGTATTTCGCCGGATTGGGCTCGCGGATGCGCCAGACCGGGCTGAGTGTGTCCGCCACCGACTGAATGGTGACCAGCTTCGCGTCGTACAGGGAATTGTCCGCGGTCGAATGGGCCAGCACCTCCACCACCGCGGGCTCCAGCGCCGTCAGCAGCCCGTCCTGCGACACCGAGGCCTTGGCCGTCGGTTGTTTTGTGGCCGCGTCGCGCACGGACCACGTGAGCCCCTGGTCGGCGGCGGATGGCAGCACCTGTGCGCTGAACGCGAGGGTCGCGGTCGGTTTTTCCACAAAATAGGACGGCGCGGAGATCGAGATCGATTCCGGCGCGTCAGGCGTCGGAACGGGGTCGCCTGTCACAGTGAATGTGATCTTGTTCGAGAGGAATGTCCGCGCGCCGGCGACGGTATAGGCATAAATGTCGGCGGCGCCAGCGCCTTTCGCCGTCACCCGGCCCGACGCGTCGACGACGGCAACGCTTTCATCCGTCGAAGCATAGAGCACATCGCCGACAGCGGGCCGGTTGTTGTTTTGGCCGAGACGCACGTCGTCGCCGAGGATCGTGATGTTGCCGGCGCCGATGTTGTCGGCTCTCAGGTTGAGCCCGTTGTCGTAGATGTTGTCCTGGAGCGTGACGGAGCATCTGTTGCTGAAATTGAACAGGCTCGCGCCCAGCGACGCGCCGCCGGACGTCTGCGCCAGGACGGTGCTTTCTCCCGCGGTCAGGCTGGTTTGGGGCGCGGAGATCGACAGGCTGACGCCCGGCGCGTAGCGATTGACGGTGTTGCCGCGGAACACGAGCCCGCCCGTCTCGCTGGCCTGCAGCATCGTAGCGCCGCCTTCGAGGTTGAAGACATTGTCTTCAATCACGATGTTGTTGTGGTAATAGATCCCCTGACCCGCCAGTGAGGAGCTGACGGTCGGCGAGATGAGGATCGACTCCGCGTAGGGCCTGTCGAACGTGTTGCCGCGTATCGTCATGTCGTGTACCGCGCCGGATTCGCGGTAACTCCCCGTGAGCTCGCCATAGAGGGCGATCGTGGCCATGGTCATGTTGTCAAAGTAGTTGTTTTCGATGAGCACGGGGCCGCGCGTCGTGCAGAGGATGCCGCGCGTCGGCACATGCGCCATGCGATTGCCGGTGATCTCCACATCCGGCATGTACGTCACGTTCTCAATGTTGTACGCGCCCACCGTCACGCCGGGGATCGGTTCGGCAAATGTCAGCCGTATTGTCTGACGGGCCGCGGCGCTTTCGTCGGTCGGTCCGACGGCGGATACGATGGTTGCCCGGCCGGCCGGCTGTCCCGTGGCGATGGAGATGAACTCCACTTCGTCGCCCGCGTAAAACTTCGGGAACCCGTGGGATTCGGAGTGTTGGGACATCACGGTATATGTCGCGCCGTCGATGGCGGTGATCGGCAGATAGTAGGCGTGAATATTGATCGGGTCGTCCTGCGGGTTATAAAAATCACAGCCTCGAATCCGCACATTTCCCCTCACGCCGGACATCTGAATGAAATCCGCGCCGCTGGCCGTCACACGGCCTGTGCCCGGCCTCGCGGAGAACGACACATTTTCTATCGTCACGTTCTCGGTGAGCTGACTGACCATACCGAACGAGTGCAAAAAATGCATCTTGACATCTTTGAGCGTGGTGTTTTTGCTCTCCCAGAACAGCGTCGCCGATGTGGGGCGGGCCGTGGTGTAGCGCATCTGATGCACGTATCCGACCTCGGACGCGCCACTGCCCGACGTGTAGGTGAGCTTCACGCGGTTGTTGCCCAGATCTTCTATGCTGCGCACGCTGCTGAACGGATTTGGGCCGCCGCGCCATGTGCGCCCGGTCTTTGTGTCGTAGATCTGGCTGTTCATCATGTTGCTGCCCGTCCAGTACGGCCGGCCGGTCACGGGGCTTTTATCGCTGTTCCAGGTGATGCTTGTCCCGCTGATGGTGTAGTCATAACATTCGGGGATATACAGGACAGAATAATTACTTCCTTTTTCTTCCACCGTTACGTCCACGACGGACGGGCTGTAAAAATCCTCGGAAAAATTTGTGAAGGTCACATTTTCCGAGCGTATGGCGGCCAATATCATCATGTTGCCATGGTACATAAAGAGCGAGCCGCCTCCGTCCACCGTAACGTCCTTCATGTCCTCGATGAGGATGCCGATGTTCTTGGTTTTATAGCTCTGGTTCACAGAGTCTGTGTTGGAGATGTACAGGTCGCGCTTCACTGCGTATTCTTCCCAAAAATGATATTCGCCCTTTGGGAAATAAATTGTCACAGGCCCGGTCACTTCCTTCGCGGCCAGAATGGCCTGCCAGACAGGGGCGGCGCTGTCGGTTACGCCGGCCGGGTCCGCGCCGTAGTCAACCACGTTGATCACGGTGCTGCTCGGTTCCGCCGACACAACGGCGCCGGGATAAAGCGTCGAAAACGCCAGGACAACCGCAAACAAAACGGCTTTGATGCGAAGCTTGTTTGGATTTTTCTTCATAGGTGCCTCTCCTCTTTCTGCAATTAATCTTGTTGTCGCGCTTGCCGTAGTTGCGAAGGATTTTTCTGCCCATCTCATTTCACATGTGCCGGAAAAATTGATACGCTGCCTATTTGTCGTACCCCCGTTCTTTCCAAAAGTGGCGTGTGAAATGTGAAAAGGTATACCTTTTCACATTTGTGCTTTCCGTCTCTCATGGCGCTTTGCCCCGTCAAAATTTGGTGGAATGTTGTGGGAATATACAAAATTTCCCCTTCCACCTATTGACTTTAATGAGAATTTATAGTACTATAAAAAAGAAGGATTTTATTTTGCGCGTTTTCCAAAAGGTATACCTTTTGGAAAACGCGCGATAAAATTCGCGTGACGCAATGCGATGTCCAGAGGAGAAAAATGGAATATTCTGCCATGTCTATGATGGCAGAATATTCCATTTTTGGTGTTTGCGGGGGTCAAAAAGATTCGGTTCGTCAGATGATGTCATGTTCGCGGAGGTAGCGGCGGATGGCGAGGAGGGAGGCGTCCGACATGATGTGTTCGATGGCGCAGGCGTCTTTTTCCGCCTCCGCCTGGTCCACGTGCAAAACACGGATCAGAAAGAGCTCGATGGCTTCGTGTTTGCTGCAGATCCAGCGGGCCAGCCGCAGGCCTTCCTCTGTGATGCACACCTCGCGGTATCGGGCGCCCTCCACAAGCCTCATCTCGTGCAACACGGACACGGCACGGTTTACAGTCGCCTTGGTCACGCCCATTTTCGCGGCGATGTCCGTTACGCGCGCGCGGCCGTTTTGTTCGCACAGAGCGTAAATGGTCTCCAGATACCCCTCCATCTTGATCGTGAGCTTTTGCATGGCGCGCCTCCTTTGGCCTGTGTGGGCTGTGTCAAGATCCAACGTGGGTTGCACCTGCAACCCACAACCCAAATTCTTGTTTTCTGTTGCCGCGAAGCGGCAACAGAAAACACTCACGCGCCGGACGGCGCGAGGGCGCGCAGGGCCTCTATGTCCGCCGGGCAGGAGGCGGGCAGGAGGCGGCGCGTGCGGTCGATGCGCTTGATGAGGCCGAGCAGTGTCCGGCCCTCGCCCACCTCGACAAAGGTGTCGGTGCCCGCCGCCGCCAGGGCGCGGACGCAGCCCTGCCAGCGCACGGGACTGCACATCTGCAGCGCCATGTGGGCGGGCAGATCGACGTTGTCCGACAGGCGGTCCCCAGTCACATTTGTATACAGCGGCAGACGCGGCGGGCGGGCGGTGAGGCCCGCCATGGCCGCGCGCAACGCCGCGGCGGCCCGGGCCATGTCCGGTGTGTGAAAGGCGGCCGACAGCGCGAGCGGGACCACCTTTGTCGCACCGGCTTCACGGCAGCGCCGCGCGGCGACGGCGACGGCGTCCGGCGCGCCGGCGATGACCGTTTGACAGGGCGCGTTGTCGTTGACCGGCCGCGCCCCGCCGCCGGCCTCGCGGCAGAGGGCCTCCACGGTGTCCCAGTCGAGGCCAAGCACGGCGGCCATGGCGCCGCCTCGGTCGTCGGCGGCCCGCTGCATGGTCCGCGCGCGGGCGTGCACCAGACGCAGGCCGTCTTCCCAGGTGAGG
>JAIRML010000231.1 GCA_031258665.1 Oscillospiraceae bacterium
CTGGCCTTGGCTGGCGCCGGCGCGGCCGGCGGCGGCGTCTGTCGGGCGGGGGCAGATTTGACGTCAACGGCGGCATTTGGGGGCGCGGCGGACGAGGAGACCGGCGCGGACTCCTCAGAAACCACCGCATCCGGATCGTCATCCACCTTTTTGATCATGCCCATGCGTTCCAGCATGTCCACCATTTTTCGATTTTCTTTTTTTGGAGCCAAAACAAAAACCTCCCGCTCTATGCCGTACCGGCGGCGATTGACAAGAGACGGCCGCGCACGCGCGCAAATATTTCTGGAGACCTCACCATATGCGAACTTGCTATTAAAATAATCGTAATTTATTCTATACAAAAACACACGAAATGTCAAATACAATTCTCGGGCGCCCGGTTAAAGAAGTCGGCCGGCCGCCGAGCGGCGAAAAAACTCTGTACAAAAGGCGGGCAGGTATTGTAAAATAAAACCCATGGCACCCGCGTCGCCTGGTGCCGCGTCCGCCGTCGGGCGGGCGTCAAAAGACAGGCAAAAGAGAGAGGGAATCGTATGATCT
The DNA here is from genome assembly GCA_031258665.1 of Oscillospiraceae bacterium. Taxonomy (GTDB): domain Bacteria; phylum Bacillota; class Clostridia; order Oscillospirales; family UBA929; genus JAIRTA01. Next base: position 544 of record JAIRML010000231.1, read on the forward strand.
GCGCAAACTGTCATCAACCGGTCCGGGAGGGGTCCCGATACTGCCCCCACTGTGGGTTGCCGACACAGGCCGCCGCACCGCCGGCGCGGTCGTATGAATCCCGGCAGGTCTGGGAGGCGCCGCGGACAGTGTGGACGGCCGACCCCTACGCGGTCGCCCCACCCGCCCCGCGCCCCGCGTGGCCGCCCGCGTCTGAGCAGGCGGAGAGCGCCGCCGCACAGAACGCACAGGGCACACAGGGCACACCAAAACAGGAAGCGGCCCCGGAGATTTTGCCCACGGCGCGACTGGTGGGGTATTTCTTTCTCATGATGGTGCCTCTCGTCAACTTGGTCTGCGCCTGCGTGTGGTCGTTTGGCCGCCGCACCGGCGCACAGCTCAAGGCGCTGGCCCGCGCCTCGCTCATCGTCATTTTGACCCTTTGGAGCGCCCTGGTGGGGCTTGTCTATCTGGCTGTCGTATACGGCCTGCCGCAACTCAACGCCATGCTGAACGCGCTGTTTGGGCCGATGTAGGGTCTGCCCGAAAATTTTTCAAAATACCCGGAACTTACGGGGAAAAAGTTCGTCTCAAATAAAAGGAGAGTGCAATGTCGATTTTAGTGACTGGCGGGGCCGGCTATGTGGGCAGCCACTGTGTGGCGGTGCTGCATGCGGCGGGAGAAGATGTCGTGGTGCTCGACGACCTGATGCGGGGGCACCGCGCGGCTGTAAACCCGAAGATCCGTCTGTACGCCGGATCCCTGAGCGACCCTGTCTATGTGGGCGAAATGTTCCGCCGGGAGCGGATCGAAGCGGTTTTCCACTTTGCCTCGCTGTCGCTGGCGGGCGAGAGCATGAAAAAACCGGGCCGGTATTTTTTGAACAATGTGGCCGGTACGGTCAACCTGCTGGAAGTGATGTGCGCACACGGATGTCCGCCGCTGGTTTTCTCATCCACGGCGGCCGTCTATGGGCACCCGACGTCGAATCCCATTCGGGAGGATGCGCTGAAACGGCCGATGAGCCCTTATGGGGAGAGCAAACTGATGGTGGAAAACGTACTCAAATGGTACGACGCCGCCTATGGGCTGCGCCACGTGGCGTTTCGTTATTTCAATGTGGCCGGCGCCGTGTCCGACGGAGGGATCGGGGAGGACCACCGGCCGGAGACGCATCTTGTCCCCATTGTGCTCCGGGCCGCGCGAGAGAAGACGCCCGTGAAGGTGTTTGGGACAGATTACCAGACGCCGGACGGCACCTGCGTACGGGATTATATCCACGTAGAGGATCTCGTCGACGCACACCTGGCGGCCCTGCAGTACCTGCGCGGCGGCGGCGTGTCCGATGTCTTCAATCTCGGCCTGGGGCACGGGTTTTCGGTGCGGGAGATCATTGAGACCGCGCGCCGCGTGACTGGCGCGGCCATCCCCGCGGAAGCGGCGCCCCGACGCCCTGGAGACCCGGCGGAGCTCGTGGCGTTGACCGAAAAGGCCGAGCGCGTCCTCGGGTGGAAACCCAAACATCTGACGCCGGATGAGATCATCGCGTCCGCCTGGCGCTGGCACCGCAGCCACTCGGAGGGTTACTGATCGTCTGCACGTCCAATATACCACATGTTGTGTGCAAATACAATATGTAGTGGGGAAGACCTGCGCGAAAAACGTAAATTTTGAGCCCTGATTTTCCAGAAAATAGGAGAGATTTCGATGAGAAATATACCCAACGTGGGTTGCAACTGCAACCCACAACCCAAATTCTCGTTTTTTGTTGCCGCTTTGCGGCGACAAAGTACCAAAGGCGGATTGTGCGCCGCCATGTCTGCGGTTTTGCTGCTGAGCACGGGTTTGTGTTCCGCCGCCGCGATTGTCGGAGGGGACATCACGCGGGCGATGGGTGGGTCCGAGATGGTTCCCATTTCGGACCCACCGCCGGAAAATCCGTTTGCGCCTGTCCTCGTAGAGGCGCCGTATGAGCTCGGGGCAGGCGAGGATCCGGCCTTTGTCGTGCTGGTGGAAAACCGCGGCGAAGCGGATCCGGCCCACATCATCCCGCGCTCCGGGCATCAGAATGGGACCGTGGTCGCGTGGGTGTATGACAGCGCGGGGGCGTTCGGTGTGCGCTACCTTGGCTGGGGCGTATTTTCCGACACGCAGGGCCAGTGGATGAACGACGCGGCGCTCTATCTGTCGGCCCGCGGCGTGGTACAGGGTGTGACAAACCCCGAGCTGACAGACGGTGTGATGACGGCGCAGTTTGCGCCGGAGCGGCCCGTCACGAGAGCGCAGTTTGTCACGATGCTGTTGCGGTTGCTGGATGTCGCGCCGGCGCAGGAAGATGGTCTCGGTCTCACCTTTGGAGATGCGGAAGAGATCCCCGTGTGGGCGCAGGAGGCCTTTGCGAGTGCCACGGCGCTCGGTATTGTCCGGGGCGATGCCGAGGGCAACATCCGCCCAAACGACACGATCACCCGGCAGGATATGGCCGTCATGGCGCACCGCGCGATGGAGACATTTGAGATGCTGCCGGCCTTTTTTACACTGGAGTTCCTTCTTTTTGACGACTGGGGCGATGTGGCGGACTATGCCGCCGCGCCGTTGCAGAACCTCGCGAAGATGAAGCTTCTAAACGGCACGGACGGGCGCATGAACCCAAAAGGCCGGACAACCCGCGCCGAGGCCGCCCAATTCCTGTACAATCTCCTCACCTATGATACCGCCAAAGCCGCCGCCTCCGGTGCGGCAGACACCCCGGCGGACACCGAGGGGGCCGGCTCCCCCACCAGCGCCGAGGGGGCCTAAGCGGGCGCGGGCTCCCCGGCGGAGCCGGGTGGGCGGAGCCGGTGCGACGCGTTGAGAAAAGGGCTTGAAATGTGAAAATTGTTATGATATAATGAGAAACGTTGGCATCCGGGTGTGGCGCAGCTTGGTAGCGCGCTTGAATGGGGTTCAAGAGGCCGCAGGTTCGACTCCTGTCACTCGGACCAATCTGAAAGTCCTTCAAACGCTTGTGTTTCAGGCGTTTGAAGGACTTTCTTTTGGGCCGGAAAACCATGCGGACATGTTAATATGCGGCGCCTTATGTGCGCATATGCATCCATAAGTGGGGACAGCGCGGGGACAGTGAGCGTGCCAGGCGCGCCATTTAGCAGACAAAGGTTTTGGCGGCCTCGAATTCTTCTTGGATCTTGCGGCTCGGCGGCGCCGTCAGCAGTGACACAACGACGATGGCCGCGCAGGAGAGCAGGAAGGCGGGCAGCAGCTCGTAGATGCCGAACACGCCGCCCAGCGGTTTGAGGAGGAGCTTCCAGATGAACACCGTGGCCCCGCCCGTAATCACCCCGGCCACCGCGCCGATGTGGTTACAGCGCTTCCAGAAAAGGGAAAACAGGACGAGCGGCCCGAAGCTGGCGCCGAAGCCTGCCCAGGCGAAACTGACGATCGTGAAGATGACACTGTTTTCGTCCAGCGCGATAAATATGCCCGCCACGGCCACGGCCAGCAGCGTGATGCGGCTGACGAGCATGACCTGTTTGTCGGTCGCGTTTCGTTTGATCACACCTTGGAAAAGATCTTTTGACACCGCGCTGGAGGCGATCAGCAGGTAGGAGTCGGAAGAGCTCATGATCGCCGCGAGGATGCCGGCCATCATGACGCCGGCCAGCAGCGGGTGGAACAGCGTGCGGGAGATGACGATGAAGACGTTCTCCGCGGCCGCGTAGGTGGACAGCTCCGCCGACGCGGGGAAGAGCGCCCGGCCGACGAGGCCGATGAACAGCGCGGCGGCCAGCGAGATGGCGCACCAGATTGTGGCGATCCGGCGGGAGCGCGTCAGTTCGTGGGACCGGCGGATGGCAAAGAACCGAAGCAGCACCTGCGGCATGCCGAAATAACCGAGGCCCCACGACAGCGTGGAGAGGATCGTGAGCAGGCCATAGGGGGACGCCGTCCCCCACAGCGGCGCGCCGTTTAAGATCTGCTGCACGCCGCTGTCGTTCGTCACGGGGGTCGCGAGGCCGAAGAAGTCCACAAACCCCGAGATGTTCTTGATGTTGTCGGACACGGCGCCCGGGCCGCCCGCCGCGATGACAGCCGCGCCCAGCACAGCCACCAACGCGATCACCATGACGATGCCTTGGATGAAGTCGGACAGACTCTCGGCCAAAAAGCCGCCCAAAAACGTGTAGAGAACCACGAAGAATGCGCCGATAAGCATCATGGAGATATACGGCAAGTGAAAGATCTGAGCGAAGAGCTTGCCACCCGCGACAAAACAGCTTCCCGCGTACACGGCAAAGAAAATGAGAATCATCAGCGAGGAGATGGTGAGGAGCGGCTTCGTCTTCTGCTCTTTGAAACGGTTGGAGAAGAACTCGGGGATCGTGATGGAATTGCCCGCCAGGGTGGAATAGCGGCGAAGGGGTTTGGCCACGATCAGCCAGTTGAGGTATGTCCCTACGAGCAGGCCGATAGCGGTCCACGCGGCGTCCGCGAAGCCGCACCAGTAGGCGAGGCCCGGCACGCCCATGAGAAGCCAGCCGCTCATGTCGCTGGCTTCCGCACTCATGGCGGCCACCCACGGCCCCAGGGAACGGCCCCCGATGAAGTAGTTTTCGCTGCTTTCGTTGGCCTTGCGTGCGTACACAAAGCCGATGGCGACGATGACGACCATGTAGGAAGCCACGGCGATCAGAACCTGCGTGGTGTTTGCATCCATACTCACGACACACTCCTTGACTCATATTGGGCATCTCTCATGCCAAAGACGCTCATATTGGGGAAACCTGGGGCGCCTCGGGTGAGGTTGGCGCCTTGTTGCCGCGAAGCGGCAACAAAAAACAAAAATTTGGGTTGTGGGTTGCAGGGGCAACCCACGTTGGAGAGCGCTCTCCGCCATACACGAAAAAACTATACCACAAAAAACGCCGGATTACCAGAGTGCAATTCAGAAAATTTGACAGAAAGAAAATTTTTTTGTCTACACAAAATCTACACATTGTCCTGATACAATGGAACCTGTCGAGGGCCCTTTGACGGGGTCCAAACGCCGGACAAACAGGGGGGGTAAGCCGTGGGCGCCGGGCTGAAGACGAAGACACTGCGCATCGGCGGCATGACCTGTGCGCACTGTCAGAGCAGGATCGAAAAATCGCTGCGCAACACCGCCGGCATTCGCAGTGTGCGGGTGAGCTACAGCGCGGGTACGGCCGTCGTGACCTATGACGCGGACATCATCGCGCTGCGCGACATCGCCGGGATCATCACCAAGCTGGACTATCGGGTGCTCGACGGGGCGGAAAAGGGGAGAGGCGCGGCGCGGGCCGCGGGCATCCTCCTGATTGTATTTGCCGTGTATATGATGCTGCGGCAGTGGGGCCTCGCCGGGTGGC
>JAIRML010000046.1 GCA_031258665.1 Oscillospiraceae bacterium
TGCCGGTGGATCTGCTGCACCGCGCGCCGGGCGATACGGTGACAGTCAACATCTTCCGCAACGTGAGCGGGAGCGCGGCGGCCTATACGAAGACATTGACATGGGATGAGCTCTCCTCACTCACTACCATCAATGTCTCCGACTATTTTTACGCCGCCGGCATCAGCGCCGGCTGGGCACTGAATACGGCCCCCGCCGGCGCGGCGGCCTCCGCGTCCGTGCCCGTGAGCGACGTACTGAACGGCACAGTGAACTTTTACATGAACGCGCCGACGTCCGGCTGGAGCGGCAGAGAAGCCATTGTACACGCCGACAACCCCTCGCTCACCGGGCAGTCGGTGGTCGTCTATACATATACGGCCCTGAGAGACGCCATGCAGAGCACCGTTTACTCGTACATCGAATTCGGCGCGGACCTCACCGCGCCCACCAGCGGCACGGTGCTGATCTCGATCGCCGCGAACCGTACCAACACAGAGCTGGTTCTCAATGCCAAGAATTATCGTTTCGACAGCAGCCGGACGGGTGACAACATCATCCGGGTCGCCTCCGGTTCCACAAACCTCACCAAGATCACCTACCGCGACTGGTACGTGTCGGCGCATCGCAGCTACTATGGGCTTCTGCACCTCACGGGCAGCCGCGCGGTCACGGCGGTCTTCGACGGGTTGACCTTCACGGGGCCGCAGCTGACGTATTTCCCCTCCGACGCGGCCGGCCAGAACATCGTCCTCGACGGCTCCCGCACGCCGATCTCGATCACCCAGACAACGCCGTCGGGCGCGGACACGGCGCAGGAATTGCTGGAAGGCGGCGCCGGCGTCACCTTCGTCGGTCGGGTGGATGTCATCAGAGAGAACATCGGCAGTACATCGGATTATCTCTTCGAGAGCGTCGACGCGTTTTTGGTGCGGGAGGCGCCGGCGGACGCGTCTTATCCGACGGAAGTTCATGTCACAGACCGGCGCGCGAGCGGCCGTTTTGCCAGTGTGACGGCGTCCTTCGTCGTGGAGAAGAACGCCTCCTTTGTCTATCGCGGGAACCAGCGTTTCTCAGCGTCCGGGTTCGCCCCTCTCACCGTGGGTGAGAACGCTGTCTTCGATGTGCGCACATCCGGGGCTCTCGCGCAGTCCAACGGCCTGGTGTATGTGACGGGCGCGCTCACCGTGGGAGACGGCGCCGCATTTGTGGTGGCGGCTGAGAACAACGGCACCAACACAAACCCGGCGCTCTACGCCCTGGGCAGCGTCACGATCAGCAACCCGCGCGAAGTGCTGATCTACAACAGCAGCACAAGCACAAACGCGAACGCGCTCGCTGTCAGGTTGGCGAGCAGCGTGAATTTCTCGTTTACAGGAAAGAATATCACCACGTGGGCCGCAGCGCCCGCGGTCACTGTGCCCGTGGGGGGCGCGGCCTACGGCACGCCCACGGCGCTGTTTGAAAATGAGGATCAGGCGCCCTATACGGTGACAGGCCGCGCGAGCGGCACAAGCGGCTCGTTTACCAGCGTCTCGGCCAGCGGGTACTCCGGCCAGCCGGCCATCAACACCACAAACTTCACCTTCACCGGCCGCAAAGTGGTGGGCAGCCTCGCCTTTCAGTCATACGCCATCACGTACAAGATCGTGAACCCGGACACGGGGGAGGAGAGCTCCGCGGAGGGGGCATTCCCCGCGGGTTACCCGGCCGTGCAGACGGGCAAGGCCATGCTGGGGGCCACGGTGTCCTACTACCCTGAGCGCGTCGGCAATTACCGCCGTATGCCCGACCAGGGGACAGACCTGCTCATCCAAGAGGGAGTCAATGAGGCCGTCGTGCTCTATCGGCCGGACGCCGCGGTGGCGCCGGAGGCCGCGCTCAGCAAGACGGCCCGGCGGGTATCCGCCGACACATGGGAAGTCACGCTGAAGATCGGTTCCGAGACGGGCGCGATCCCCATGGACGTGGACATCATGCTGTTGCTCGACAAGTCCACATCCCTCTCGACGACCCAAAGAAACAGCATCGCGGACGCCGGGAGAGTGATGGTCAACACACTGGCGAACGGGGAAAATCTCACGGGTACCATCCGGGTGGGCGTGATCTTCTTCGCGGGTACCAGTTATACGCTTGAACATTTTACGCGGATGGCGCCGATCCGCACCGGCGGCGTGGTCCAGACGGCCAATCTGAACACGGTCCTGTCGACACTGGAGGCCTATCGGAGCGGAGAAAGTACCAACACCCATATGAATGTGCCCATCATTATGGCACACTACGAGCTCTACCATCCGACAGAGACCTTGGCCGGTTACTACACGCCCGCGAACCCGCCCACGGCGTACAACCCCAACTCGGCCAAATATATGATTTTGCTGTCAGACGGCGAGCCGTATCCCTCAAGCTATAGAGATCCCACCACCGCGGCGGCGAATGACTATAAGAGCTACCACGACGACGCCAAACTGATCACGATAGGTGTCGGCTCCAATAGTGGTGTGGCCTATTTGAACGGCATTCAGAACGCCGGCTACTACGCGGCGACCAACGACAGCGCGATTGGAACAGCCTTTGCGCAGATCACGGACAACATGATCTCAACTGTGAGAAGCGGCGCCGTGCTCGACCCGGTGGGCGCCGGCCTCCTGTTCCAAGCGACGAGAAACGGCACGCTGCCCCAGGCGACGGCTTCCCAGGCCGACGTCACCAATTATGTGACAGTGTCCCAGGGGCGTGTGCTGCAGCAGCTGGTAAACGGGGTGCCCACATTCAGTTGGGAACTGGACGGGCCTGTCCTCGGCGAGGCGACATTGACCTACCGGGTCAAGCTGAGCAACCCCGAGGGCGCGGTCAACCAGGTCTCCGAGACCAACGGCGCGACATCGCTCACGTACAACAACATATACAACCAAAACATAGAGGCGTCTTTCGATGTGCCGCGGGTCATGTACCAGCGGGGCAGCATGAAGATTGTCTACGAGGGGCTGCCGCAGGGCAATGAGATCGACCTGGGCGTGCGGGAGATGTACCCGGCCGCGCCGGCGCCCTACACGTTTGACGGCCCGGCGGAGCGCATAGACGGCCGCTGGCTGACGTCCGTGACCCTGCGCGGGTCCGAGGGCGTGGGCAGCGACGGCGAG
>JAIRML010000074.1 GCA_031258665.1 Oscillospiraceae bacterium
CCTTTGGTTTTGATGCAATGCACAATTCATAATTCACAATGCACAATTACTCCTTTTTCGTGATTTTTAATGTGTAATCAATATTTTTAATATTTTCATCAGCAAATATATTATCCTGTTCCATTTCCCTATTCCTTCATTGTGCATTGTGCATTGTGCATTGTGCATTGTGCATTGCAAACCACACCGCCGTGCCTTTGCCGGGTTCGCCGTCTATGCCGATTTCCCCGCCGTGGGCGTCGATCAGCTTTTTGCAGATGTACAGCCCCATGCCGCTCCGCCCGGTCACATGGCTTTCGCGCTCGATGTAGCGCAAAAATACCTGTTCCTGTATCTTTTGGGGCATACCCTCGCCGCTGTCGGACACGCGGACGGTTTGATACCCATTCCCCGCCGTGAGGCTTACGGCGATTGTGCCGTTTTGGGTATGCCGCGCGGCATTGGAGAGAAGATTTAACACAATCTGTTCGATGGCGTCCGGGTCTGCGGCAACGTCCGGCAAGCCCTCCGGGATTTCAAGAGTCAGCGCGTTGCCGTTTTCGTTGAGCGCGTTAAAATTCGTTTCGGTCACGCGGGAAAGCAAGGCGGCGAGGGAAAGCGGCTCCATAAAGAGCTTGCGCCGCCCGCCCTCAAGAGAGGTCACGTTCAGAAGCTGGCTCACCATGCGCTCTAAGCGTTCGCTTTCGGATTTGATACGGCTTTGGTTAAACTCCATTTCCGGCACGTTCAACGGTTGTTTGCTCAATTCCCGCAAAGTGTCGACGGCGTAGTTGCGCGTGACGGTGATCGGGGTTTTCAGTTCATGGGAAACATTCTCTAAAAACTCACTTTTCAGCTTGTCGAGTTCCGCAAGCCGCTGCTGCCGGTCGTTGTAAATGCGGATATGGAGCATGATGACCACCGTAAGCAGCACGCTTGCCGCCGTGATACCCACCAGCACATCGCAGACATAAGCAAATTCCGTCCCAAGCGGCGTGACCGTTTCGGGGTAGAAATACGCGACAAGGCAGCAAGCCGCATACAGCGCAGATTCGACGGCAAGCGCGGCGTTCCGCTCCCGGTTTTCAAGCAGGATGGCCGTGTAAATAATGGCGAACATAAAGAAGCAGGGCATACCGCTTCGGTACCCGCCCGCCGTGAAAAACAGAATCGGGAACGCAATCATAAACACAGCGATGATGACAGCCCATGAGCCGATGTGATAGCTTATCCGCTTTTTCTCCGTGAGGCGCAGCAGAATCAGCGCCAGCGCGGAAGCCGCGAGGTTGAGGGCAATATTGGCCGCTCCCGCGTCTGTGACGACAGAACTTACGGCGGTGACAAGCCCCGCCGCGAATCCCGCGAAGCCGAGCAGATTGAAGGACTGCACACGCAGATCAAGCGCGGGGTCGAAATACCGCGCCATAAATCTTGCGCGCGCGTTATCTTCCATCCTTGCCGCCATTTTTGTCATCATCCCCCACGCTGAGTTCGGCGGTGGTTTTCTTGAACTCCGATTTTTCGTTTTCTTTGTCGATTTTCATAACTCGGTCTCCTTATAGTACCTTTATTGCCGCGAAGCGGCAATAAAAAACGAGAAATTTGGGTTGTGGGGGGCATGTTTGTCACGGGCCCTCCGTCCGCGCCTCCAGCACGTCCGCGATGATCCGGTTCGACACCAAAAAACCCTTCGGCGTCAGCCGCCAGCGGTTCCCCTCGCTGCGGGCAAAGCCGTGCGCGGCCCGCGCCTCCAGTACGCGTTCGACGGGCTCGAAGTTCCCCTTGTACAGACGGACATATTCGTTGCCCGACACGCCGTCCGCCGTGCGCAGGCGCAGCATCAGATACTCCGCCGCCCGCGCCTCGGGGGGGAGTTCCTCCATCTCATGCAGCACATCGCCGTCACCCAGCATGCCGCCCACGTACGCCTCCAGGTCGCGGACATACGACCAGCGCCGGCCGCCAAAGTCCGAACAGGCCGACGGGCCGAGACCGATGTAGGGCGCCAGTGTCCAGTACTTCAGATTGTGACGGGAGACCCGCCCGGGCCGGGCAAAATTCGAGATCTCATAGTGCAAATATCCATTTTCTTCCAGTATCGAGACGGCGGCCAGGTATTGGTCGGCCTGCGCGTCGTCATCGGGGAAGGCGTAGTCCGCCCGGTCGCGCCAGAGCGGCGTGCCCTCCTCCAGTTTGAGGCCGTAACAGGAGATGTGCTCGGGCCCCCACGCGACAATCTCGCGCAGTGTCGCGCGCCACTCCTCCACCGTCTGGCCGGGCAGACCGTAGAGCAGGTCGACGCCGATGTTGTCGAAGCCGGCCGCCCGCGCCCCCTCGAAAGCCGATTGGGCCTGGCGCGCGTTGTGGACCCGCCCCAGCAGGGCGAGTGTATCGTCCTCCAGCGACTGCACGCCGAGGGAGAGGCGGTTGAAGCCCTCCCGCCGCAGTTTTTTCAGCAGTTTATCGTCCACGACGCCGGGGTTTGCCTCCAGCGTGATCTCCGCGCCGGCGGCCAGCGGAAAGCGCCGCCGGATGATGTCCATCAGCGTGTGCAGCGGCCCCAGCCCCAGCACCGGCGGCGTGCCGCCGCCGAAGTAGACCGTGTCTACCGTGTGCCGCGTGAGGGCGGGCGCCGTCTCCGTCAGGTGGGCGGCCAGCGCCTTTGTATAGGTCTGTTTGGCGCGTTCATCCCCGCCCGGCACCGAATAAAAGTCACAGTAGTCGCATTTTTTTTGACAAAACGGAATGTGAAGATACAGCCCCACCGCCTGCCCCACGGCACGCGCCCCCCCTTCTTGCTGCTCCCCGAGAGTCGTCAATTTTCGTCCAGTTTCAGCACCGCCATGAAGGCCTCCTGCGGCACCTCGACGCTGCCGAGGCTGCGCATGCGCTTCTTGCCCTCTTTTTGCTTTTCGAGCAGCTTTTTTTTCCGCGTGATGTCCCCGCCGTAGCATTTGGCCAACACGTCTTTGCGCAGGGCCTTGACAGTCTCGCGGGCGATGATCTTCCCGCCGACCGCCACCTGCACCGGCACCTCGAACATCTGCCGGGGGATGTTGTCCTTCAGCTTTTCGGCGATGCGCCGCGCGCGGGGGTAGGCCTTGTCGGTGTGGACAATGAAACTCAGCGCGTCCACCGGGTCGCCGTTCAACAGGACATCCAGCTTGACAAGGTCGCTCTTGCGGTACTCGGAAAACTCGTAGTCGAGCGACGCGTACCCCCGCGTGCGGGATTTGAGCGCGTCGAAGAAGTCGTAGATGATCTCGCCGAGCGGCAGGTCGTAGTGCATCTCCACCCGGTCGGCGTCGAGATACTTCATGTCGCGAAACGTCCCGCGCCGCTCCTGGCACAGGTCCATGATGCTCCCGACATACGCGGAGGGCGTCAGAACGTTCGCTTTGACAAACGGCTCCTCCGGGTAATCGAGCTCCGTGGGGTTCGGGTAGTTGAGCGGGTTGTCGATCAGCGCGGTCTCGCCGTCTGTCTTGTGGATCTTGTAGATGACGCTGGGCGCGGTCGTGATGAGGTCCAAATTGTACTCCCGCTCCAGCCGCTCCTGGATGATCTCCATGTGCAAAAGGCCCAAAAAGCCGCAACGAAAGCCGTAACCCAGCGCCACCGAGGTCTCCGGCTCGAAGGTCAGGGAGGCGTCGTTCAGCTTCAGCTTGTCCAGCGCGTCGCGGAGGTCCGGGTATTTGGCGCCGTCGGCCGGGTAGACGCCGGAGAACACCATCGGCTGCACGCGGCGGTAACCGGGCAGCGGCCGCGCGGCGGGGCGGGCGTCGTCGGTGACCGTGTCGCCCACCTGCGTCTCGCGCACTGTCTTGATGGAGGCGGTGAAATAGCCCACCTCGCCGGCCGCGAGCCCGTCGGCGCACGGCTCCATCCCCAGCGGCCGCAGCACGCCTGTCTCCACGACCTCAAAGACCGCCCCGGTCTCCATCATGCGGATGGCCTGCCCCGGGCGCAGCCGCCCCTCCATCAGCCGGATGTAGACGATGACACCCCGGTAGGAGTCGTATTGGCTGTCAAAAATCAACGCGCGAAGCGGCGCGCCCGGGTCTCCCGCGGGCGCGGGGATACCGGACACAACGGCCTCCAGCACCGCGTCGATGCCCTGCCCCAGCTTGGCCGAGACGCGGGGCGCGCCCAGCGCGGGCAGGCCGATGACATGTTCGACTTCCTGCGCGGCCCGCTCCGGGTCGGCGGAGGGCAGGTCGATCTTGTTGAGGATCGGCAGAACCTCGAGGTCGTGTTCGAGCGCCAGATAGGTGTTGGCCAATGTCTGCGCCTCGATGCCCTGCGCGGCGTCCACCACCAGCAGCGCGCCCTCGCAGGCGGCCAGGCTGCGGGACACCTCGTAGTTGAAGTCCACATGGCCCGGCGTGTCGATGAGGTTCAGCACATACGCCTGCCCGTCGGCCGCCGTGTAGTCGAGCCGCACGGCGCGCGCCTTGATCGTGATCCCCCGCTCGCGCTCCAGCTCCATGTTGTCCAAGATCTGGTCGGCCATCTCCCGCTGGGCCACCGCGTGGGTGGCCTCAATCAGCCGGTCGGCCAATGTGGATTTTCCGTGATCGATGTGGGCGATGATGCAGAAATTGCGCAGTCTGTCTTGCTTTACCACCGGAAGTCCCCTTCCCGCCGCGCGGGCGCCGCGGCCCCTCGCGCCTTTGTACTCAAAGTGTAGCCTATGTTCGCGCGCGTGTCAAGCCGCCGCGGGGGTATGGGGCGGCAAACAGCAAAGTCAACCTGTGAGTTGACTCCCCACCCAAGCCGCCGCGGGGGTCTGGGGCGGCGGCAATCGGGCGATACTGAAGGGCAGAGGGACGGCGAAAGGAGGCGTTTGCGTGACAAAGGCGAGAGATCCGTTTGCCCTGGAGACCGCCGACGGGTTCCCGGTGCTGCACAGCGAACCGGCCAGCCGGCCGCACACCGCCCGCGCGGCCGGCCGGCCGGCGCCGTGTCGAAAAGATCAAAAGTCTATGAAATCGGGAGCAAAACCGCCAAACAGGGAGAATGTGTGAGATAATTTTGCCTGGCGCAGTCACAGCGCTTTCATATGGTCAGGAAAGGTCAAAATAGCAATTGCCTTTTGACCGCAAAACAGGTACGATAGAAACAAAGGTCAGGGAATGTCAAGGCGGCCTTCAAACACTCGCTTTGCGGTGGATCCGCGAGTGGGTCTGGGGAGGTTGCCCCGCGCAAAGGGGGCCGGACCACCCATGGCCATGAGCGATCTGATCGAGAAATTCCTGCTCCAGATGCTCGAGGAGATGGGCGGTGTCGCCGAACTGCAGCGCGGCGATCTGGCCGAACGCTTCTCCTGCGTGCCCAGCCAGATTAACTATGTGCTGACGACGCGCTTCAGCCCCGAGCACGGTTTTCTCGTGGAAAGCCGGCGGGGCGGCGGCGGATACATCCGCATCACCCGCGTCTCCCCGGAACCAACGGCACTTCTGATGCACGCAATCAACGCCGTTGGAGACGCGATCGACGGCCCCAGCGCCGCCGCGTTTTTGAAGAACCTGCTGCAGGCGGGCGTGCTGTCGCTCGGGGCCGCGCGGCTGATCGGCGCCGCGCTGGGTGACGCCGCGCTACGCGCGGTCCCGCGGGAGAGGCGGGCCGCCGTGCGGGCCGGCATTCTCAAACAGTGTCTGGTGCACACATACCACAGCCTGTGACCCCTGCGCCGGCCCGATTTTTTGTAAAAAATGGAATATGTGAGATGTCTGAAGGCCCGTTTGTATCGATACTATGTATGCAGGGTGTGCCGGGTCTGCGGGGCGGTACCGCCGGCCTTCCCGCGCGGCGGCGGAGGACATGTGAGGGCGCACACTGTGCGCCCGGGTACTGAGGCGGGGCCACCCCGCGTTGAGGAGGGATTGATTGTATGTTGTGTCAACACTGCGGCCAGCACGAGGCCACCCGGTTTTACCGCACGACGGTGAATGGCAAGACGCAGGAGCTCAGCCTCTGCCAAACCTGCGCGGCCGCGGCCGGGCTGGATGTCGAATTCGCGCAAAAATTCCCCGCTTTTCTGGGCGACATGCCGGCCATCTTGTCCGATATGATGGGCCTGCGGGCCCCGGCGGGCCGGCAGACCCACCATGTCTGCCCGTCCTGCGGCATCAATCTGCAGGACATCTCGCGGACAGGCAAGGCCGGCTGCGCGTCCTGCTACACCCATTTTCAGGCCGTGCTCCTGCCCTATATCCGCAAGATGCACGGCAACGCGGTCCACACCGGGCGGGTCCCCAGCGGGCAGCGCGCGGAGCTGCGCCGCCGGAGCGAGCGGACCCGGCTGGAGGCGCAGCTCCAGGAGGCGATCGGCGCGCAGGCGTTCGAACGGGCCGCCGAGCTGCGCGACGAGATCAAACAGCTGGAAAAGGAGGGATGAGCCGTGGCGCTCGATAGGCAAAGAGACGAGCCGCGCCGGAACACGTGCGACGACATCGCGGTGAGCACGCGCATCCGACTGGCCCGCAACCTCGCCGATCACCCCTTTCCGGATCGGATGAGCGACGAGCAGGCCGAGGAAATTTTGGAGAAGGTCTCCGGCCTGTTCCAGCCGCTGGACGCCGGCGCGCGGTTCCACACGGTCCGCCTGACGAGAGAGAACCGGCTGAAGGCGCGGGTGCTGGTCGAAAATCATCTGATCTCCCCTGAGTTTGCCGGCTCGGACCGTCCGCACGGCGTGATCCTCTCGGAGGCGCGCGGCATCAGCGTGATGGTCGGGGAGGAGGACCACATCCGCATCCAGACCATCGGCCCCGGGCTCTGTCTGGAGGAGCGCATGCAGGAGGCACAGCGCGTGGACGAGATCATCGACGGCGGGCTGCTGTACGCGTTTGACGGAGATTTCGGCTATCTCACCTCCTGCCCCACAAACCTCGGCACCGCTCTGCGCGCCAGCGTGATGCTGCATCTGCCGGCGCTCACGGAGAGCGGCGCGATCCGTGAGATCGTCACGGCCGTCGGCAAGATGGGGCTGGCCGTGCGCGGCCTCTATGGGGAGGGGTCCCAAGTCCAGGGTGCGCTGTACCAGGTGTCGAACCAGACCACGCTGGGCCTCACCGAATCGGAGATCATCGACCGTGTGACGGCTGTGGTGGAACGCATTGTCGAACAGGAACGGGCCCTGCGGACCCGGTTTAAGACACAGCGGCCGGCGCGGTTTCAAGACAGGGTCTGGCGCGCCTGGGGCCTGCTCTCCCACGCGCGCCTCCTCTCCGGCGAGGATGCGATGCGGCTGCTGTCCGACCTGCGCTGGGGCGTGGCCGAGGGGGAACTGCCCCCGATGCCGATGACGCGGCTGAACGACCTGCTGCGCGACATCCAGCCCGGCGTACTGGCGAACGCGGCCGGGCGGGCGCTGGACGCCGGCGCGCGCGACGCCGCCCGGGCCGGCGCGGTCCGCGCCGCCCTCACCGCAACCTGACGGCAGGCGGCCACATGGTTTAAGGAGTGAAAACGATGTACGAGAAAAAATTTACCGACCGGGCGCAGGCCGCGATCCGGCTGGCGCATCAAACGGCAACCGAGCTGGGGCACGGCTATGTGGGCAGCGAGCACCTGCTGCTGGGGCTTCTGTTGGAGGAGGAAGGCGTGGCCGCCCACGCGCTCCGGGGCGCGGAGATCACGGCGGACGCGGTGCGCGCGCAGGTGGTGGCGGCCGTGGGGCAGGGAGAACCGGGCCAGACGCCGGTGCAGGGGCTCACACCCCGGTCCAAGCGGATTGTCGAACTGGCGTTTGCCGAGGCGGGGCGCATGGGGCACAGCTATGTGGGCACCGAGCATCTGCTGCTG
>JAIRML010000094.1 GCA_031258665.1 Oscillospiraceae bacterium
CGTCGCGCCGCCCAGCACGCCGGCCAGCGAGTTGGAGGTGGCGAGCCCCAGATCGTCGTGGCAGTGCACCGAGAGCGCCACTTTCTCAATGCCTTTTGTATGCGCCATCACATAGGCGGTCAGCTCCTGCATCTCACTGGGGTAGCTGTACCCGACCGTGTCCGGCACATTGAGCGTGCGGGCGCCGGCCTGGATCGCCGCCTCATAGACCCGGACCAGAAAGTCCCACTCGGAGCGGGTGGCGTCCTCGGCGGAAAACTGGACATCGTCACAATATTTTTTTGCGTAGGCAACCATCACGGCCGTCTGCTCCAGCACATTTTCCGGCGTCATGCGCAGTTTGTACTGCATGTGGATCGGCGAAGTGGCCAAAAAAACATGGATACGGGGCGCCGCCGCGTCGCGCACGCCCTCGTAAGCCGCGTCGATGTCTTTGGGCAGCGCGCGAGCCAGGCTGCACACGCGGGCCTCCCTCACCGCCCGCGCGATCATCTGAACAGAGGCGAGATCCTCCGGCGAGGCGACGGCAAAGCCGGCCTCGATCACATCCACCCGCAGCCGTTCCAGCTGATGGGCCACCTCCAGCTTCTCCTGCCTGTCCATCGAATACCCGGGCGCCTGTTCCCCATCGCGCAGCGTCGTGTCGAAGATCTTGATTTCCCTCATCTGTCTGCACTCCCCCCATCACGTCCTCCCTCGACAGCGACGGCGTCCCCCCTCGGGATCGCCGTCAGCCCCGTGCGGCAGATCTCCAAAATGGGGTGGACTCTCAACCGGTCGATGAGGGCCGTGATGATGTCCGGTTGGTCGGTGAGTTCGATGGTGAGCGCATGTTCGCTCCAATCGGTCACCCGGGCATCAAAGAGCCCCACCAGCGCCAAGATATCCTGCCGCGTCTCCGGGGCGCTCTCCACCTTCACGAGCAGCAGCTCCCGAAAGATGGCGCTTTTCTGCGTCAGCCGCTCCACGCCGCGCACATACACCTGTTTCATGAGCTGTTTGACGATCTGCTCCAAGACATAGTCGTCCCCGCCCACCACGACGGTCATGCGGGAAAAAGCCGGATTCTCCGTCTCGGCCACCGTCAGCGCGTCGATGTTATAGCCCCGTCTGGCAAAGAGCCCGGCGATGCGCGCCAGGACGCCGAATTGATTGTTGACAAGCACAGACAGGACAAAGCGATCTGTCATAACAAGTGTGCCCCCCGCGCCGTCGCAGTGCGGCGGCTGTACATGATATCGCCTTTCACAACCTTGATTCTGGTGCAGAATCAACCTTGGGCGGCGGCGCGGTGCCCCGCCTCAGGCGTTACAGGCGGGGTCCACCGGGCAGTGCGTCAAACAGGGCCCTTTGGCGGTGAGGGCCTCCCGGACGACCGCCTCCGGAGGCCGCCCAACCAATGTCAGCCCGCGCGCGCCCATGGCCTCGGCGAGGCGGACCCAGTCGGTGCGTAGGCCGGGCGCCACCGCGAAATGGCGGCGCCCGCACTGTTCGTCTTGGAGCTGGCGCACAAGACCCAACCCGGCGTTGTCCAGCACAAAGATTGAGATCGGAAGATCCAGGGCCACGGCCGTGGCCAACTCCGCCATGTTCATGTGCAAGCTCGCGTCCCCCGTGACCAGCGCCACACGCCGCCCCGGCCGGGCCAGCGCGACGCCGACGGCGGCGCCGAGGCCAAACCCCATGGCCCCGAGTCCGCCCGAGGTGATCAGCTCGCCCGGCCGCGAAAAACCATATGTCTGGGCTGTCCACATCTGGTGCTGGCCCACGTCTGTGACCACGGTCATGCCCGGTGTCCGGAGGCGCCAGAGGGTGTGGATCAGCGCGCGCGGCGTGCCGGGTTCCGGAAAAGCCCGCCGGGCAAACGGCGTGAAGGCCGCCCCCCAAGCTTCCCGCGGCGACGTCGGCAGCCGCGCGAGCAGCCCCTCCATCACCGCCCCCGCCCGCCCGCAGAGCGCGGCGTCGGCCGGGATGTTCTTGTTGACCTCCGCCGGGTCGATGTCGATGTGAAAGATCTGCGCCTGCCCGGCAAACTGCCGTCTGTCCTCCGCCGCCCGTTCTGTAAAACGGGTGCCGACCGCCAGCAGCAGATCGCACACCTCGACGGCCCGGTTGGCCTCCGGCAGCCCGTGGCGCCCCAACATACCCAAAAAGAGCGGGTGGTCCCACGGAAGCGCGCCGAGGCCCATCAGCGTGGCGCACACAGGGGCGCCCAGTCGTTCGGCCAACATCGCGGCCGTGATCCCCGCGCCATCCGCCACGACGCCGCCGCCGACCAGCAACACGGGCCGCCGCGCCCGGGCCAGCGCCTGAGCGAACGCGTCCATCTCACGCTCGGAGGGGGCGGGGACGCCAGAGTTGTAGAATTTCTCGCGCTGCGCCCCGCAGGGGGCCTCGGCGATGTCCCGCGGGATGTCCACGAGCACCGGCCCGGGCCGCCCGGACCGCGCGATGGCGAAGGCGTCCCGCACGCTGGCCCGGATCTCGTCCGGGCTCTTGACAATGCAGTTGTACTTGGTGATGGGCATCGTGACGCCGGCGATGTCCACTTCCTGAAAGCTGTCGCGGCCGAGCAGCGCGAGCGGCACATTTCCGGTCAGCGCGACGAGCGGCGTGGAATCCATATAGGCCGCGGCGATGCCGGTGACCAAGTTGGTCGCACCCGGGCCCGATGTGGCCAATACCACGCCGGGACGCCGGGACGCGCGGGCGTACCCGTCGGCGGCGTGGGCCGCGCCCTGCTCATGGCAGGCGAGGACGTGGGTGATCTCCTCCCGTCTCTCATAGAGCGCGTCATAGATCGGCAGCACGGCGCCGCCCGGATACCCAAACAGCACCTCCACGCCCTCTTCGATCAGCGTATCCACAATCATGCGCGCGCCATTCATATCATCAGCACCCCGGACAAAACGACGGACATCTCCCCCGGCCGGCGGCCGGGCGGGACCGCCGTCTCTATCAGACCCATCGGTCACATATCACAATGCGCAACAAAAAACGAGAATTTGGGTTGTGGGTTGCAGGGGCAGCCCACGTTGGTACAAGATACAGGATACAGGTAGGTCGAACCCCTTGTCAAGTAAAATCGTCGTCAAACCGCCGCCATCGGACGCATACAATGGTGCATATGGGGCACCCATCCCGCGGTCAGGTCCCAGACAGAAGGCGCTATATTTTCCATTTTATTCCATATTTGATGTATGGGGGTGGCGTCATGCCTGCATATTCGCAGCGTTTGCTGCGTTTTCGGCGGGGCGTCCGCCCGCCCGCCCCGCCCCGACGGCGCGCGTTTCGCTTTGCCGCGCTGGGGCTGGCGGCGCTCGTCGCCCTCTTCATCTGGATCGAGGCCAAGATCCGCCCCTACGCCGCCCAGATGGCGCTGTCGCGGGTGCACACTCTGGCCGCCGGTGAGATCAACCGCGCGGTGGACGACGTTGTCGGCGCGGAGAACCTGCAATACGACGACCTCATCTACTTTGAAAAGGACGTGACAGGGCAGATCACGGCGCTC
>JAIRML010000215.1 GCA_031258665.1 Oscillospiraceae bacterium
CCGTTTAAGTAGCCCAAAAACTCACTTCTGGCGCCGGACCAGCTGCCGGGGTACATGTGGAACGTGTGAAGATCCGTGGGCTGGAGGTGGTCGCGGTTGCACGGCGACATATCCTCGACGATCCTGCCCGACGTGTCTCTGGCCTTCACGCGGTCGTAAAGCGCGGCGATCCACGCCGCGTCGTTGGCGTTGGTGTTGCTCACGCCCCATGTCTCGTTGAACAGGATATACGCGACCCTCGACGGGCTGTTGTAGTCTCTGTCGATGAGCTCGTCGAGCGAGCTCTCAAACAGGGCGCGCCCGGCCGGGTTGGGGTTGCTGGCGGAACTGTTCATCTGCGTGGCCTCGGGCATATCCTGCCAAAACAGCATGCCCAGCCTGTCGGCCCAGAGGTATTGGAGCGGGTCCTCGATCTTGATGTGCTTCCGGATCATGTTGAAGCCGTTTGCGCGCATTTCGGTGATGTCAAACTTGAGCGCCGCTTCGGAGGGGGCCGTGTAAAGCCCCTCCTCCCAAAAGCCCTGGTCGAGCAGCCCCGCCATAAAAATCGGTTTGTTGTTGAGCAGGGTGTACTGGTACCTGTTGCTGCCGGTGGCCGGGCTCGTCTCCCAGTAGGCGTTTTGGATTGAGCGCTGGCCGAAATGCATCGTCACCTCATCCAGCACGGTCTCGCCCTCCATCAGCTTGACGGCGCCGACATAGAGAACCGGGGTGTCGGGGCGCCACAGCTGCTGGTCCGGAACCGGGACGACAAAGGCGTCGGGCAGGTAGGCGTCCTCGCCGGCCGGGACGGCGATCTGTTTGGTCCCGGAAACCACCGAAGACGGCGATGTCGGGACATATACGCCCCGCGCGTCGTCCCAGATCTTGCTCTCGAAATGGTAGACAAAGTCGACCGTCTTGCCCGCGCCGCCCGCGACCTTCAGGGAGAATTTCGCTGAGCCGTCCTTCGGAACGACGCCATGGGTCAGATCGTTGAGGTTCTCGTCCACGACGGCGGCCCCGTTGTTGACCAGGGGGTCAACGTGGACATGGCCCAGCTGGGTTTTGGAGAGACGCCCCTCCAGGATCACCGACTGCCAGATGCCGGATGTCGCCGTGTAGCCGACAGGGGCGTTGGTGCCCTGCTTGCCGATCAGCGCGACGAAGGAGCTCTGGTTTCCCCAGTTGCCCGCGTCAACCACCCTCACCGCGACGGAATTTTCCGCGTCCAATGTCACATAATCGGTGATGTCGAACTCAAACGGGGTGTAGCCGCCGACATGGCTGCCGACCTCCGTGCCGTTGACATAGACCCAGCAATTGGCGTCCACCGCGCCGAACCGTATATAGAGGCGCTTCCCGTCCCCGTATTTTTCGGAGGACGGCACAATCACCCGCCTGTACCAGGCGTACCGGTTCGCGGCTGTGCCCGGGTGCGTCGTGTCGTAGATGCCGGAGGCCGGGGACTGCCAGGGGAACGGCACCATGATCGTCGATTTGTACTGCGCCGGGATCCCGTCTCTCGCAAAGCTCTCATCCGACACGTTGTTTCTGTTGTTAAAGAAATCCCACGCGCCGTTCAGGGTCTCCCACGCGTGCGTCCGCGCGTAGTCGGGGCGCGGGTATTCGGGCCTCGGCACCTCGTTTAGGTCTATGTATGAGAAGCTGGGCCCGCGCACCTCCACGTCGCCGTCCGCCGCGACAAAATAATAGCCCCCGGCTTTCAGCCCGGCCGGCAGTGTGTAGGTGAGCGTGTTTTCCGAGATCACCGGGCTGCTGACGGTGTCCACCGGGTTTTGCTTATAGGTGTCGCTGTCCCGGTAGACAACCAGCTTGGTGGACGGCCTGAAGTCGCCGACGGCCAGGCGGATCGTGCCGGATTGGATGTCAGACGTGTCTATCGACGTCATCGCGGGCGGGTTGGGAAAGCCGCTGTCCAGGCAGAAGTTCGCCGCCGGGATCACCGTGTTCGTCACATTGCCGGAGCCGCCGGTCGTCGTCCAGCGAATCCGCGCGAAGGCCCCGCCGTAACCTTGGCAGTACTCCATCTTAAACGGGTACCACTGGCCCCCCTCCAGCGTGACGGCCGTCAGGTTGTGCCCGTAAGAAGTGCTGCCGGAATCCCATGTGCCGGTCCACCAATCGACCACCTTCGTGTCGCCGATCCACACCCGGCAGGTGTCGTCTGTGGACGTCTGGACGGTCACGGTCTTGGCGCCGGTTCCCGGGCACAGGACCCAGCCGGTCCAGCGCACGGCCACATATTCCGAACGGCCGCATCTCGCGGTCAGCGTTGACAAGATGTCCGTAAAGTTGATGTTCGGGTCGATGGCCGTCGTCAGATAAGAGGAGAACAGCTTGTCACTGCCCACATAATCGGCGACATAGTAGTCCGCGCGCAGCCCCGGCCTGGACGTGTCCGGCCCGTCCGCGGCCGAGACGGCCGACGCGCAGGGGAGCATGGAAAAAACAAGAAGAAAGCTGATGAAAAATACTGTGAGTTTTCGCAACATTTTGCACCTCCATCGTGGGCTTTGCCCACAAAAATGAATACCGCCGCGTCGTTTGCGTACAGGGCGCGCGCAGACCCGGTTCCCGTGACCTGAGCGCGGCCGCCCCACGCGGCCCTGTCTGCACACAGCGCCGCCGGCGGCCGCGCTGCCTGCACACCAGGCGGCCGCTTTCTTGGGGGGACAAACGCCGGATCACCCGGAACAGGTACGGCCCAAAGGCCCCGGGCCCGCGTGCCATCCTGTCACGCTTTTTGTTTTTTGCTGCCGCTTTGCGGGAACAAAAAACAAAAAATTTGGGTTGTGGGCTGCGGATGCAGCCCGCGTTGGAAAGGGACATGACATATCCCCATCTTGGTTACACTTATATCACGAAAATTTTTGGGGAACAAGGGCTTTTGTTTGTCATTTTTTGATAAGAATAGTGCTTTTTATGACATCTCGTCCCAAAAGTCCGCGTGCGAAAAATGTTGACAGACCGGGCGGGGTCTGCTATACTGACATGGGTTGCCTCTGCAGCCCACAACCCAAATTCTTGTATCGTGTTGCCTGCCGCTTCGCGGCAACAAAGTACTGAGTTTTGCGTTCCGTAGACAGCAGGACACAATTTTGTGGTAAACGGCCCGGCCGTCCTGCCGAGGGGCATCCGGCGGCGCACGCGGTGCGCCGCGCGGCCTCGCGTCTTGTACGGACGCGGGGTTTTTTTGCGCCGCGGCGCGTGGGCGCGCCGCGACCATCACGCAGACAGCCGTCTGTGTTTCGGGAGGTGAATCCATGCCGAATGCCAAAGTGCTGGCGGAGAAAAAAGCCGCGGTGGCCGCGCTGGCCGCGCAGATGAAGGGCGCGAGCGCCGGCGTGCTGGTCGACTACAAGGGTGTCGATGTGGCCGACGACACCAAGCTCCGCCGGGAGCTGCGGGCGGCGGGCGTCGAGTACGCGGTCGTCAAGAACACACTGCTCCGTTTCGCGGTCGGGGAGATCGGTTTTGACGCGCTGACGCCGGTGTTGAGCGGCCCCACGGCGCTGGCCACGAGCGCCGCCGACCCGGTGGCCCCCGCGAAGATCCTCAACGAGTACGCCCGCAAGTCCAACGGGAAGTTCCAGATCAAAGCGGGGTTTGTCGAGGGCCGCATCATCACGCCCGCCGAGGTGGGCGCCCTGGCCGCCCTGCCGCCGCGC
>JAIRML010000186.1 GCA_031258665.1 Oscillospiraceae bacterium
GACTATGTCTTCAAGATTCACGGCTTGACGCCGGACAAAGCCCTGAACGTGCGCAGCTACAACTTGTCACCGCCCAACGCCTCGAAGCTCGAGGTGACCTATTACTCAAATCACGCCTCGACCGAGGTCGCCGTGGCCGGCGACTCGGACGACGCCGAGGAGCGCGGCGCCTCCGGCGTGATCGACCGCACCGGCGCGATCCAGCTGGGGGGGTACAACTTGGCGACCGCCTCCGCCGCCTCCCGCAACATCGCTGCCTTCCGCTTCGCGGGCGTCGCCCTGCCCGCCGCGGCCACGCTGATCGACGCCCGCATCGAGTTCACAACCGCCGGCAGCGGACCGTCCGGGCGGACATCGAACCTGACCGTCAAAGCCGAGTTGGGCAACGCCGGTTCGTACACTGCCGCGGCCGGCTCCGTCACCGGCCGGGCCTATTCGGTCGGGAAAGTCGACTGGCGGGTGTCGTCCTTTACCGGCAGCGGCGCGAAGATCACCACGCCCAACCTGAAGAACCTGATCGACGAGGTCCGGCTGACGGCCGGTTGGACCGACGGATCGGCGCTGGCGTTCAAGTTCGACGGCGACGGATTCATCGGCGCGGTCAGCGCCGGCAACAGCGCGGGCAAGGCCGTCTTGCGCCTCGAATACCGCTTCGACGGCGGCGGCGCGTGGGACAGCGTCATCACCGACCCGGCTGCGATCACCGGCATCTACATCAACGAGCTGTCGACCCAGGGTACGGCCGCCAACGAGGACGATTGGCTGGAGTTGTACAACGGTTCCGACAGCTTCGTCTGGCTGGGGCCGCAGATCCGACTCTGGCGCGATGGCAAGACGAAGGGCGACACCTTCGACTTCAGCGATCTGCTCCTGCCGCCGTATTCGTACACCATCTTGTACGCCGACGAGGACACCGACAAGGGCCCCGACCATCTCAGCTTCGATCTGAAGAAGACCGGCGAGGTCAATCTGACCGACATGTCGAGCGGATCGCCGCGGGTGATCGACGCATTCCCCTACGGGGAGCAAGTCTACCTGGAGACCCACGCCCGCCAGCCGGACGGCGGCGAGATCTACCTGATGGCGGCGGAGAGCTATGGCTGCTCAAACGACGCCCAGCCGCAGAAGTACCCGATCTCCTTCAGCCACGACCGCGGACGCTATGACACCGGTTTTACCCTGGAGCTGACCACCATTCCGGGCGCCCAGATCCGCTACACCCTGGACGGGTCGACGCCTTCGTCGACCGTCGGCGCCTTGTACACCGGCCCGGTGGCGATCACCAGGACCGCCGCCGTGCGGGCCGTCGCCTACGATTCGGCCGGTACCTCGATCGCCCAGACCCGGACATACGTGTTGCTGGACAACCTGAAGAACGAGGCGGCCGCCTCAAACGGGCGCTGGACGGCCCGCAACAAGGCCACCATCGACGATGCCGCCTACGCCCAAGCGCTGCGCGAGCTGCCGATCATCTCGATCGTCTCCGATGTCAAGGAGCTGTCGCATTCCACGGCGGCCGACTATGTGCAGGGCTATTTCGAATTCATTCCCGAAGTCGGATCGCCCGACGCCGCGTACGCCCAGCCGATCGGCGTCAAGCGCTTCGGGCAGATTTCGGTCAGCCGGTTCAACAGCGGCATAGCCGTCCGCTTCAAGAAGGACTACGGGGCCGGCAAAGCCAAGTATGAGTTCTTTGAGCCCTTCTCCGGCGAGCCCCATGAGCTGGTCGGCGAATACAAGAAGCTCGAGTTGATGGAGGGCCAAGACGGCCCCCAGGACGATGGCGTCAGCACCCAAGGGTACCTGCGTTATGACGACACGATGACCCGCCTGCTGGCCAATCAGATGGGCGCCTTCGATTCGCACACCCGTTACGCCCACTACTTCTATAACGGCGCCTACGCCGGGGTCAAGACCATGCGTGAGGACTACGGGCCGCACACTTTCGAGCCCTATTTCGACATCGACTCGGATGAGTTCACCAAGGTCTCCTATCAGGACGCCTACTTCACGCGCGGCCAGATCGAAGAGGGCGACGGTGAGCCGGCGGTCTTGGCGGCGGTGCACGCGGCCGCCAACTCCGGCAACTACCAGACATTCAAGGAATACGTCGATGTGGTCAGTCTGGTTCGCACCATGATCCTGTTCCGCTACATCGACACCGAGAACGAGTGGAACGCGGTCGTCCAGAACTCGGTCGGCCGGGGCGGCATGAAGATGATGTTCAACGTCAACGACTCGGACGGCGCCTTCTTCAATGTCGGCCAGGCCACCAGAGCGGCTTCGCGGTCGATGTTGGGCGGCGGCGGGAACTACCGCTACAAGTGGTCGAACGCGACATCGTTGGCCGGACCGGGCAACATGTTCCGGACATGGACCCGCTACGACACCTCCAGTCTGAATGACGGCGACCTCGAGTTCAAGACGCTGGTCAAAGACGAGGTGCTCCGGCAGATCGGGCCGGCCAGCGGCGACTTCCGGGGCGCTCCGGGCGCGCCGCTGTCGGTCGACAATGTGCAGGCTCTGCTGCTTGAGCAGCAGACGATTCTGGACGCCTCGTACAGGCTCGACGCCGCCTACATGGGCATCCCGAACGCCTGGCAGACATGGCGAAACTACAACCCCAGCGTCTTCTCATTGGTCGAGGACCGGACCCGGTTCAACCTTGAGCAGTGGGCCAAGATCGGTCTGACCCACACCCTGCCCGAAGTCCAGGCCACGCCCGCCGGCGGCTTTGCCCAGATCGAAGTCCGGGCCCAGGCCGACGCCGACGGCTTTGCCCAGCCCGAAGCCCAGGCCCAGGCCGACGCCGACGGATTTGCCCAGCCCGAAGTTCAGGCCCAGGCCGACGCCGACGGCTTTGCCCAGCCCGAAGCTCAGGCCCAGGCCGACGCCGACTTTGCCCGGCCCGAAGCCCAGACCATGTCCGCCGGCGGCTTTGTCCTGTCCGTGGCCCAGGCCGACGCCGCCATCTACTACACCTTGGATGGCAGCGACCCGATCGGCGCCTCCGGGGCGATCCCCGGCCAGACGGGCGCCAACCCGGCGGCCCAGTTGTACAGCGCCGGGGACATGGTTCCGTCGGGGGCGACAGTCCGGGCCTACACGGCGGGCAACTGGGGTCCGCTGACCACCTTTTGACCGAATGAATCGACGCCGGATATCATACCCCCGCCCCTTGGGGCGGACTTGTCACCAAACAAGCGATACCCCGCGGCAAGCCGCGGGGTATCGCTTGTTTGGGCCCTTGCGCAGAACCTGCGGACAGGTTTGCAGCAGTCGCCGTTCTGCCTGACGGCCGGGAGTTTGGACGCGGGCGCCAAGCGTGAATATTCTGTAAACAAATCGGCCAAAGGGCTGAAAACAACAATCACACCCCTTGACAATCTGCCGTGGGTGTGATACAATTCTAACTCCTGTGTATGATAAAAACACACTACTCCGATTATGATTTTATCATAGCACACCTTGTCACAAAGCACAAGAGCGGGGCGGGCAAAAAGGCCAACGCTGCCGTGCGTGTCATAACGGAGGGCCGCCTGCGCGGCCCTCGGATGTGTGCGGTGGGCGAAAACAGCCCGGTTGGACGAACCGCAAAGCGATGCTTGGGAGGTATGCATATGGTCAAGGACGTGCGCTATGGAAGAACGGTCCGCAAAAGTTATGCCAGGCTGGACGACGTGTTGGAGATCCCGAATCTGGTCGAGGTGCAGAAGAATTCCTACCGGTGGTTTTTAGATGTGGGGCTGCGCCAGGTGTTCCACGATGTCTCCGCGATCACGGACTACACCGGCAATCTGGAGCTCAGCTTCATCGATTTCGTATTGGAGGACACCCTCAAGTATTCGATGGAAGAGTGCAAGGAGCGCGACGCCACCTACGCCGCGCCGCTCAAAGTGCGGGTGCGTCTGCGCAACCGGGAGACCGAGGAGATCAAGGAACAGGAGATCTTCATGGGGGATTTTCCGCTCATGACGGAGGGCGGGACTTTCATCATCAACGGCGCCGAACGCGTCATCGTCTCGCAGATCGTGCGCAGCCCGGGCATCTACTTTGAGGAGCGCCCAGACAAGGGCATCGAGCCGCTGTTTTCCAGTACGGTGATCCCCTATCGGGGCGCATGGCTCGAATACGAGACGGACATCAACGACATCTTCTATGTGCGCATTGACAAGAACCGGAAATTGCCGGTCACGTCTCTCATCCGCGCGCTGGGCGTCCGGACGGACGCCCAGATCCGGGAGATCTTTGGCGAGGACGAGCGCATTGTGGCCACACTGGAAAAAGACCCCTCCAAGACGGAGGAGGACGCCCTCATCGAGATCTACCGGCGCCTGCGCCCGGGCGAGCCGCCGACGGTGGACAGCGCCCAGACCCTGCTCCACAACCTCTTCTTCGACACGCGGCGCTACGACCTCAGCAGTGTGGGCCGCTACAAGTTCAACAAAAAGCTCGCCCTGGCGCCCCGGCTGACATCCCGCCGGCTGGCGCAGCCGGTGGCCGACCCGCGCACCGGCGAGATCCTGGCCGAGGCGGGGGAGGTGCTCACCCGGGAACGCGCCCGCGCGCTGGAGTCGCAGGGTGTGTCCGAGGCGACGCTCGACATCGACGGAAAGCCCGTCAAGGTGTTTTCCAACGGCATGGTCGACATGAAGCCGTTTGTCCCCTTCGACCCGGCGGAGCTGGGCGTGCGCGAGCGCGTGCGCTTTTCCGTGCTGTGCGAGCTGATCGACAACTTCGAGGGCGAGGCGCTGCGGGAGGCCGTCACAGACAGGCTGGACGACCTGGTCCCGAAGCACATCCTCGTAGAGGACATCCTGGCCTCCGTCAACTATATGTGCGCGCTGGTGTACGGCATCGGCTACCCGGACGACATCGACCATCTGGGCAACCGCCGTCTGCGCAGTGTGGGCGAACTGCTGCAAAACCAGTTCCGCATCGGTTTCTCGCGGATGGAGCGCGTGATCCGTGAGCGCATGACGATCCAGGACCTCGACATCGTGACGCCGCAGTCGTTGATCAACATCCGCCCGGTGACGGCGTCTATCAAAGAATTCTTCGGTTCGTCGCCGCTTTCCCAGTTCATGGACCAGACGAACCCGCTGGCCGAGCTGACGCACAAGCGCCGCATGTCGGCGCTGGGGCCCGGCGGCCTCTCGCGCGAGCGCGCCAACTTTGAGGTGCGCGACGTGCATTACAGCCACTACGGCCGCATGTGCCCGATTGAGACGCCGGAGGGTCCGAACATCGGCCTCATCTCCTATCTTTCCACCTACGCCCGCATCAACGAGTACGGCTTCATCGAGACCCCTTACCGCCGGATCGACCCGGAGACACGCCGCCTCACCGACGAGGTGCTGTATATGACGGCCGACGTGGAAGATGAATACATCGTGGCGCAGGCAAACGAGCCCCTCACGCCGGACGGTGCCTTCCGGCACGAGCGCATCACCTGCCGCCACCGCGACGAGATCATCGAGGTCGACAGCCGCCAGGTGGACTTTGTGGATGTCTCCCCAAAGATGATGGTTTCCGTGGCCACGGCCATGATCCCGTTTCTCGAAAATGACGACGCGAACCGCGCGCTCATGGGCTCCAACATGCAGCGGCAGGCGGTGCCCCTGCTTGTGACAGAGGCCCCGATCGTGGCCACTGGCATCGAATACAAGGCGGCCTGCGATTCGGGCGTTGTCAAGCTGGCCGAGGAGGACGGCGTCGTCACGGCGGTGTCCGCCGACGACATTGCGGTGCGCTACGACAGCGGCCGGGTCAAAAGGTTCCGGCTCATCAAGTTTTTGCGCTCCAACCAGGGCACGTGCGTCAACCAGAAGTCCATTGTAAACACCGGCGACAGGGTGCGCGCGGGCGATGTGCTGGCCGACGGACCCTCCACGAACCAGGGGGAGATCTCCCTCGGGCGCAATGTACTGATCGGGTTCATGACATGGGAGGGCTACAACTACGAAGACGCGATTTTGATCAATGAGCGGCTCGTGCGCGACGACGTGTTTACATCGATCCACATTGAGGAGTACGAAACCGAGGCGCGCGACACAAAGCTGGGCTCCGAGGAGATCACCCGCGACATCCCCAATGTGGG
>JAIRML010000190.1 GCA_031258665.1 Oscillospiraceae bacterium
CCCACATTGGGGATGCCGACAACCATCAGGCGCAGCGCGCGGCCCACCTGTCCGCGCGCCCGGTGGGCCGCGATTTTCTCCCGCAGCAGCGTCCGCACGGCCGGCAGGAAACGGTCGACCCCGGCGCCGCTGCGGCAGTCCGTCTCCACCGAGAGGAGCCCCCGCGCTCTGTAGTGCTCAGCCCAGCGCGCACAGGCCGCCGCATCGGCCTGGTCGGCGCGGTTGAGGACAAGCAGACACGGCTTGCCGCCGGAGAGCGCGGGCAATTCTGGATTGCGGCTGGCCAGCGGGATCCGGGCGTCCACCACCTCACACACCGCGTCCACCAACCGGCAGTGTTCCGCAATGAGCCGGCGTGTCTTGGCCATGTGGCCGGGAAACCACTGTACATTCACGTCAGGAGACCAGCCCGAAATCCTGCAGCGGCCAGACACGCAGCAGCACCCGGCCCAAGATGTAACGGGTGTCGATCGTTCCCACCTGGCTGGTGCGGCTGTCGGCGCTCATATTGCGGTTGTCCCCCATGACGAAGACATGCCCCTCCGGGACAGTGTGTGGAAAGACGATGTCGCTCCGGCGGGCCGTCGGCTCCAGGATATAGGGTTCGTTTAACAACACGCCGTCCACAAACACCTGGTGGGTCTCGAAGTTGATGTCCACAGTCTCTCCGCCCACGGCGATGATGCGTTTCACGAGGGGTTGGTCCGCCTCGCTGCCCGGCAGCATCTCGTGGATGCCCTTTTTGGTAAAGACGATGACATCTCCGCGCTTTGGCGTGTAAAGCAGTTTGGAGATGATCAGCTTTTGATCTCCGAACAGTGTGTCTTGCATCGAGGGGCCGTCCACGCCGATCACACGGGCCACAAAAGAGAAGAGCAGCCCCACGATGATGATGGATGTAACCAACGCATGCGCCCAGTCGTAGAGCTCGCGCCGAAAGTCGAAGGGTTCGTTCGCCTTCTCCGGCGCCGCCGGCGCCGCCTCTGACGCGGCAGGGGCCGCCTCTTCCAGCATGGTGTCCGGTTCGTCGAATGTCACATCGGTCTCCGGGCGTTCCCCCACCGGCACCGGCGTGCCCCCCGGGGGAACAAAGTCGAATTCTCGGTCCATAAAACCCTCCTCAGCGGCCCTCACAGGCCTGTCTGACGTGCCGCCCATTGAGGCAGCCTGTTTGTACCTTGCTGCAAGGTACAAGAATTTTGGATTGTGGGTTGCAGACGCAGCCCACATTGGATTATACACCATCCCCGGAAAAAGCAAAAGTAATATTTTTCGCCCGTGGCGGCCCGGGTGAACCGTGTGTCTCCCCCCATAAAAATGGGAGAGACCGCGGTCTCCCCCATTTTGTCAGATATCCTCTTTGACCTTGGCCCGCTTGCCCACGCGCCCGCGCAGGTAATAGAGCTTCGCACGGCGCACTTTGCCGCGGCGCACCGGCACAAACTGGGCGATGTGCGGAGAATGGATGGGGAACACCTTCTCCACGCCCACACCGTACGACAGGCGCCGCACGGTGACGGTCTCATGGATGCCGCCATGCTTTTTGGCGATGATGGTGCCCTCAAAAATCTGGATCCTCTCTCGGTTTCCCTCTTTGATCTTGATGTGTACCCGAACGGTGTCACCGATGTTCAGGGGGAGCAGATCGGTCTTGAGCTGCGGCTGCGTCAGCGCTTGGATCAGATCCACAGGAAACTCCTCCCGTCTCAATATGGGGGCGCCTCTCATCTTTGTGCCCAATGTCACACCCGGCAAAGATCCACGAGAAGCAGCCCGCTGTCTGGAGCATTCGTACCGCATCGAACGAAGGGGGCGCGCTGTCGGCGCGCCCGGCGGCATAGGACTGCCCATAATCACGCCAAAATAGTATACCATGAAAATTCTCGTTTGACAAGGGCAAATCCCGAAAAATTTACCCAGGGCAGCCCACGGGTGCCCATGTTGGATTTTTTCCGCGCCCCGTTGAAAAATTTCGCTTTTTATGGTACAATTAGGTCATGTACGCCGGCGGCGCGGCCTGTGCGCTGGAATCCGGCTGCTTTGGGTAGTTGATTTCACAGGTTCTCCCAACGTGGGCTGCCCATGCAGTCCACAACCCAAGTTCTTGTTTTTTATTGCCGCTTCGCGGCAATAAGGTACCAACGTGGGCTGTCTCCGCAGCCCACAACCCAAATCCTCGTTTTTTATTGCCGCTTCGCGGCAATAAGGTACTAACGTGGGCTGTCTCCGCAGCCCACAACCCAAAATTCTCGTTTTTTATTGCCGCTTCGCGGCAATAAGGTACCAAATGGAATGGTGGCTTGGCAATGTTGAACAGCGTTGTTGCCCCGGCGGTGCCATACGGCAGCATCGCCATGATGTGCGCCACGTTGGCGCTGGCAGTTCTTTTCCCTGCGGCGCTATGGATCTTCTTCAAGGCCCGCGGCAAGCGGGTGGGGTTGGCCGTTTTGGCGGGAGGCGCCGGTTTCTTCGTGCCGCAGATGCTCATAAGGATACCTATCCTGCAGCTGCTCGCCTCAAACCAGGCTTGGGCCTCCTTCGTGGCAGGCAGCCCGTTGCTGTCCGGAGCGGCTTACGCGTCTTCCGCCGCGCTGTTCGAGACAGCTGGGCGGTTCGCTGCGCTCGTGCTGCTGCGCAAGCGCCTGTCCTACGACACGGCGCTCGGAGCCGGGCTGGGGCACGGCGGCGTCGAGTCCGTCGGGCTGATTGGCGTCACATACTTGAACAACATCGTCCTCAGCGTCATGGCCAACACGCATACGCTCCCTGACATCCCCGCGCTTCAGCCGGCCATCGCCTCCCTGTCAGGCGCCGATCCCAGCCTCTTTTTGGCGGCAGGGGCCGAACGCGTATTTACTATATTTTTCCATATGGCGCTGACTGCCGCCCTGTGCCTGTGCGTCATGCGCGGGCGGACGGCCGCAGGGCTGGCCGTCGTCTTCGCCGCCCACTTCGCCTTCGATTTTTTTGTCGCCTCCCTGTTTGCGCGCCTCATAGCCGTCTGGGCGACTGAAGCGATCATGTTCGCCATCGCCGCCGCCTCTGT
>JAIRML010000282.1 GCA_031258665.1 Oscillospiraceae bacterium
CCCCCGTGTTGTTGAAAAACAAAGTTTTTCAACAAATAAACAGATCCCATCCGCGGTTTGCGGAATTCATTTCCGCAAACCGCACCCCGCGAGGCGCCTCAGCGCCTCGATCCACCCCCGTGTTGCTGAAAAACAAAGTTTTTCAACAACTAAAACAACAATTTTTGGTTGTGGGCTGCGGAGGCAGCCCACGTTGGGACGGAGGAAAAGCATGACTGTTTGGGAGGAGCTGAGCGCGCGCGGTCTGGTCGCGCAGACCACCGGGGACGACACGGTGCGGAACCTGGTCAATGAGGGCAAGGCTGTCTTTTACATCGGGTTTGATCCCACGGCCGACAGCCTGCATGTGGGGCATTTCCTGCCCCTCATCCTGATGCGCCACCTGCAGCGCGCCGGCAACAGGCCCATCGCCCTGATCGGCGGCGGCACCACGATGGTGGGCGACCCCAGCGGGCGGACCGACCTGCGGCAGATGATGACGGCCGAGCGCATTGGCGCCAACGCGGAAAAATTCAAGGGGCAGATTGGCCGGTTTATCGATTTTTCGGAGGACAGGGCCGTCATGGTGAACAACGCCGACTGGCTGATGGGGCTGAACTACATTGAGTTCCTGCGCGATGTGGGCGTTCACTTCTCGGTCAATCGCATGCTGGCCGCCGATTGCTTCAAGTCGCGGATGGAGCGCGGCCTCAACTTTCTGGAATTCAACTACATGCTGATGCAGGGGTATGATTTCCTCTGCCTGCACGACCGGTACGGCTGCAATCTTCAGTGCGGCGGCGCCGACCAGTGGTCGAACATTTTGGCGGGCACGGAGCTCATCCGCCGCAAACGGACACACGACGCGCACGGACTCACCATCACACTGCTGCTCACCGCGGAGGGCATCAAGATGGGCAAGACCGCGAAGGGCGCCGTTTGGCTCGATCCGGAAAAGACAAGCCCCTTTGAGTTCTTCCAGTACTTTCGCAACGTGGCCGACGCCGACGTGATCCCTTTCCTCAAAAAGCTGACGTTCCTGTCTTTGGAGGAGATCGACGCGATGGCGGCCTGGGAGGGGGCGCAGCTCAACACCGCCAAAGAGCGCCTGGCTTTCGCGCTCACGTCCCTCGTTCATGGCGACCGGGAGGCCGCGCAGGCCCGGGAGGCCGCCCGCGCGCTCTTCGGCGGCGGCGGGGACGCCGGCGACATGCCGACCACCGCGCTGTCAAAGGCGCGGTTCGCAGACGGCGCCATCTCTGTGCTGGACCTGCTCGTCGCCTGCAAGCTGGCCGCCTCGAAGGGAGACGCGCGCCGCCTGGTCGAGCAGGGCGGGGTGGAAGTGAACGGCCGGAAGGCCGACTCCTTTGGCGTCTCCTACACCGAGGAGCAGGTGCGCGGCGGGCTGGTCGTCAAGAAGGGGAAAAAGACATTTCACAGGGTGCGGCTCTCGTCATGAGGGCCGGCCGGCCCGGCGTGCGGCGCTGCCCGGCGTCGCTCTCAAAAAAGCCCAGACAGGTAAGAAGGAGAGACATTGTGCGTTTTTTGCAAGGGTTCACCCCCACAGACCTTCTCATCATCCCGGCGGCGCTGATTGCCATCGTCTTTCACGAGTTCTCCCACGGCCTGGTCGCGTATTGGCTCGGCGACAAGACCGCCCAGGAGAGAGGGCGGCTGTCGTTCAAGCCCTGGCGGCACATCGACCCGTTGGGTCTCGTGCTGCTGATCGTGGCCGGGTTCGGCTGGGCCAAACCCGTGCCGGTCGACCTGCGCTATTTTAAAAAGCCGCGGCGCGATTTCGCGCTGGTGGGGCTCGCCGGGCCCGTGTCAAACTTTCTGCTGGCGTTGCTGGCGCTGTTTTTATCCTTCCTGACGGATCTGCTGGCGCCTGAGCTGTGGGACGGTCTGCTGGCGCTGTTCTTTCTCTATTTGACCATCATCAACATCGGGCTGGGCGTGTTCAATCTCTTCCCCATTCCGCCGCTGGACGGTTCGAAGGTGGCGGGTCTTCTCCTCCCGGACCGCGTGTATTACCGTGTCCTGGCCTACGAGCGCTACGGGATGGCGCTGCTCGCCCTGCTGCTCATCACCGACGTGCTCGATGGTCCGCTGGAGTTTTTGACAGATCAGGTGTTTTACGGGCTCAGCTACGCGGCGTCACGGCCCTTTGTGTGGCTCGGCCTCGGCGGGTGAGACCGGCAGCCAGAATTGGCTCCTTATTGCCGCGAAGCGGCAATAAAAACAAGAATTTTGGGTTGTGGGTTGCGGGCGCAGTCCACGTTGGTAAATACAGGGAATCTAACCCTGAAGGGGAGGGGAGCGGGTCCATGCAGATACCCATGTTTCGGCTGGAGCAGGCCGTGCGGGGTCCACAGGAGACATTGGAGGACTTCGAGGGTCCGCTCGATCTGATCTTGCATCTGCTGAGTAAAAACAAGATGGAGATCCGTGACATCCGGATCTCCGAGCTGGTCGACCAGTATTTTGCCTACCTGGAGCACATGAAACGCATGGATCTGGAGATCGCCAGTGAATTTGTGGTCATGGCCTCCCATCTGGTTTATATCAAGTCGCGCATGCTGCTGTCGCTGTCCGACGAGCGGCCGGAGGAGGAACTCGATCTGCTGATGCAGGCGCTGGAGCAGCGGCGTCAGCAGGAGGATTACCGCCGCATTGTCGTCGGGCGCGATTTTTTGCTGGCGCGCGCCGAGATCGGGCGCAGCCTTTACACAAAACCGCCCGAACCGCTGCCCGCCGACAAGACATACACACGCCGTCACAGCGCCGAAGAACTGGGGCAGGCGCTCGTGCAGATGCAGCAGCGCGTGGAGCGCCGCCGCCCGCCGGATCCGGCGGCATTCTCCCGTCTGGTGGGCCGGGAGCCCCACCCCGTCGGCGACATGATCGCGCTGGTCCTCCGCCGGTTGGAGACGGCGGGCCGTCTGCTGTTCTCTATGCTGCTGCGGCAGTGGAAGGACCGGTCGGGGCGGGTGGCCCTGTTCTTGGCCATGTTGGAACTGTGCCGGGACGGCCGGATCGCCGTCGACGAGCACGGGGGTGAACACGGGGGGGACTATTCACTGTGTTTGAGGGGAAAATAGTGCTTTGTTGCCGCGAAGCGGCAACAAAAAACAAGAATTTGGGTTGTGGGTTGCAGATGCAACCCACGTTGGGGAAATATGGAAATTAAAGAGATTTTGTCCGTGCTGGAAGGCATTTTGTTTGCGGCGGGCGACGCGGTCCGCGTCGAACGCCTGTGTGCGCTGCTTTCGTTGGAGCGCCGGGAGGTCGAGGCGATGCTGGCGCAGTTGGCGGACGAGTACCGTTTTGAGCGCCGCGGGATCCGGATGGTGCGCATGGAGGACCGCTGGCAGCTTGTCTCCGCGCCCGAGCATGCCGAGCTGATCCGCGCGGCGCTGGAGGAGAGGCGCGCGCCGCCGCTCTCCAAACCCGCGCTGGAGGTGCTGGCCATCGTCGCCTACTACCAGCCCACCACCCGCGCGCACATAGACCAGGTGCGCGGCGTAGACAGCTCCAACACCGTGATCACGCTGACAGAGAAAGGCCTTATCGAAGAGTGCGGACGGCTGGAAGTGCCCGGGCGGCCCATTCAGTACCGGACGACGCCGGTGTTTTTGCGCTCCTTTGGCCTGTCATCGCTGGAAGAACTGCCGGAACTGCCCTTTGGCCTCACCGAGGAGGACGGGCAGCTCAGCCTGTGACAGTACCTTGCTGCCGCGAAGCGGCAACCAAAAACAAGAATTTTTTTGGGGACAGATCCCATCCGCGGTTTGCGGAATTCATTTCCGCAAACCGCACCCCACGAGGCGCCTCAGCGCCTCGATCCAACCCACGTGTTGTTGAAAAACGAAGTTTTTCAACAAATAAAACAAGAATTTGGGCCCAGGGTTGCAGGGGCAGCCCACGTTGGACGGGGGTGAGACAGTGTTTTTTTGGGTGTTGGTCTGGGTAGCGCTGGCGCTGACGGGGGTGCTCATGACGCGGCTGCGCCTCACGTGGATCGTCTGGCCTGGCCGGGCCCCCCTGCTGAGGCTCCGCTGGGGGCCGCTGGCGTTTCGTCTGCTGCCGCGCGTCGTCGCGGGCCGCCCGTCCGGGCCTTCGAAACGGCGGGCCGGGCCCAAAAGGCGGGCGGCGGGCGGACGGGCGGACATCCGGGCTCTCCTCACGCCGGCGCGGGAGAGCGCGCGGATTTTGTTGCGCGGGCTGCGCGTGGACAAGCTTTACGGCCACATTGTGGCCGGCGCCGGCGACGCGGCCCACGCGGCGCTTCTGTACGGGTCCCTGCACGCGGCCCTGGGTCTGGCGGCGCCGCTGCTGGCGCGCGCGAGGCGCCCGAACGTCACGGTGGGTCTCGATTACAGCCTTCCGTGCCCGAGGGTGTATCTGCTGGTGTCTGTGTCTGTCCGGCCCTTCGCGCTCCTGCGCGCCGCGCTGTGTTTTCTCTGGCGACGGGCCGCCGGCACGACATAAAAGTTGGGAACCCCCATACACTGTTCAAGTGTCAGATGTTCTTTTGATGCCTGAGCCATACAATAACCAATGTGGGTTGCACCTGCAGCCCACAATCAAAATTCTTGTTTCTTGTCGCCGCTTCGAGGCGGCAAGGTACGAATGAGGTGGAAAAATATGGAAAAGAACTCCATAACCGAACTGATGGGCGTCACGATGACCAAGATCCGCGAGATGGTGGATGTGAACACCATTGTCGGGCAGCCGGTGTCCACGCCAGACGGCACGACGATCATCCCCGTGTCAAAGGTGAGTTTCGCCTTTGCCGCGGGCGGCACGGATTACGTGGGGAAACACGACAAGCCGGAGGGAGATAAAAATTTCGGCGGCGGCAGCGGCGCCGGTGTGAACATCCACCCGGTATCATTTTTGGTGGTGAGCCCCGCGGGCGTCAAGCTCATCCCCGTGGCGCCGCCGCCGGGCAGCGCGGTGGACAGGGCGATTGAGGCCGTGCCCACACTGCTGGAGAAGGTCATGTCTCTCCTGGGGCAAAAGAAGGGAGAAGAGGGCGATG